>JAYSWW010000041.1:0-2284 GCA_043717805.1 Ferruginibacter sp. | reverse complement strand
ATGTTGTAAAATATTTTCCATGCTGAATGATAACAACCTGCATATCTTCTATGTTTTGCACAGTTGAAACAGTACCATTAAAAACAGCTTTTACCGATGTTCCGATATCAGAAGAGATGGTTACAGACGTTACGGTTATCTTACCTCCACTGGGTAAAGAATTCAAACCATAATGCATTATTATAATTCCCCTGTCAATTGGCCAGGGTAATGAACCACGGTTTTTTTCAAAACTTGTATTCAAAGCAGTATTACCAGCATTCAACAGCACACTTTCGGGGGTTTTTGCCGGAACAACAGTTCTGGTTTTTGCAGGAACAGAAACTGATTTGGTATTGTTGCCCGGTATTGTTACATCTGTATTGCCCGCATTGTTTTTAGCCAGTTCTTTTTCAGCCTCTTTTCTTTTCCTTTCATCTGCAGCTGCTTTTGCCAATGCTGCTTTCCTTGCTTCTTCCTGTGCCTTTTTGATCGCTGCTGCAATAGCATTGCTTACTTTTTGCATCTGCTTTTGTTTGGCAGTGATCTGGTTGTTCAGTTGTTTGCCTTGCTTTTTAAGTTCAGCCAGTATCCTGTCTTTTTCTTTTTGCTGCAATTCCAGCGCCTGCATTTCCTTGCTTTGAGTTTGCAGCGTTTCATTTTTTTGTTTCTTTGTTCCCCCAAGGTCTTCTCTTCTTTTCCTGCGAAGTTCCTGTGTACGTAAGATATTTTCACCCTGCATTTCCCGGTAATTCCTGTAGCTTTTCAGGTAAGTGAGGCGTTTGATGGCATCATTAAAACTTGCCGCCGAAAAAATAAAATTCATAAAATCATAATTGCTGCGGTTCTTGTACGCATAGACCATACTTTTAGCATATTCCAGTTTCAGGGTATCCAGCAGTTTATCATACCGGTAAATATCCCTTTGTATGCTGTACATATTATTGTTCAGCACCCTCAGGTCTTTGTTGATATTATCAATGACCCTGTCCTGCAGATTTAATTTATTATTGATAAGCTTCCAGTCCCTTAAATTTAAATTTGTCTGAGCCTTGTTGCTGTTGAGTTGCTTTTCTGTTTCTTCGATCTCTTTTTTTAACTTTTGCCTTTCCTTTTCCAGTTCTTCCCTGGTTTGGCCAGAGGCTGCAAATGGCAACACAGAAATTACAAAAAAGAATACAGAGAAAATTAGTTTTATCATGTACTGAATTTATGGGTTTTTACAAAAGTACAATTCAGAATGAAATTCTGTAGCTGAAATATCGTGATAACGCAAATAACGATTATTTCACTTTATAATTTTTAGGGATATTGAATGACACTGATAATTCTTTGTTAAACTCAAATTGTTTAAAATTAAGCCTGATATCAAGTTTATTTTTTTCTGTAACAATGATCTGCCTGTATGTAGAAAAATTAATTCCCGATTTGTTATCATAACTTTCATAAGTAATATCAGCGGTCCGGTTCCTGGAGATGTCTATGTCATCTAATTTAATATGCTTGAGTATTTTTGATTCTGTTGAAAGTGTTAACAGGTTTTTAAAAATGTCTCCAACGTAAGTGATCAGGATAAAATCACCTGATTGTTTATAAGAGTTTATGGAATCATTGTAAAAAACAGGATTGCCAATAAGCAAATCCTGAAGTGATTTAAATTCCAATGGTATTTGAGCAACTTCCTGTAAATAATCCAATGACCGGCGCTGAACTTCCCTGTCAAGCTTATTCAATAATATAACACTGTCTTTTGTGATCAGCACCCGGTAAACTTCGATGTTAAGAATGGAAGCGGATAAAGATACCCATATCGCACTGTCTTTGATGATCCTGACCACTGCTACCAGGTCCGGTTGTTTCCCCTTACTGTCTTCAATATCAACTTTTATTTTCGCAGAAAAAGTTTTGAACTCAATGTAATTGTTATCAAAAATTCTGAGTGTTTCATGTACAAGCTTAACAGAATCTTCTGCTGATTTATTGTCAAATATGGTTGTTGTGTCCCTTGGAGCGATCGCCTTATTGATCTGCCTGGCTGTTCTGCAACTGAACACAGCGAGGTTGATAAAAAATAAGCCCGCGATAATTATATACTTCATCGTAATTTAAGTGAATTCGTTTAATCGAGGCCGGTATGGCCAAAGCCACCGTTTCCTCTTATTGTATCATTCAATTCCCCGGCAGCGATCAATTCAGCTTTTTCTATCCTGCCAATGACCATTTGTGCAATCCGGTCACTATTTTTTATAACCTGTTCTTCATTGCTCAGGTTGATCAATAACACTTTTATTTCACCCCTGTAATC
>JAYSWW010000005.1:0-6260 GCA_043717805.1 Ferruginibacter sp. | reverse complement strand
TCATCGGCGGCGCAATGTCAAGCAGGCCTTCCGATTTACTGTGTGCAGGCAATTCTACTTTGTTGCCGATATTGATCAACCTTTCTCCCGGTGTGTTTCCGTTGCAGCGCAGGAACTGTACGATCGGTGAATCATAAGAAACCACTTCATACAGCCAGGCCATCATAACAACTGATGCATATTCTTCCTTGGAAAGATTGAAATACCTGTAGTTATTAAATGTTGTTTCAGTTGTTCTTCTCGACATCAGCATCTCCTGCAATTTCTGTGCAGTATCGATTATCACAAACATATCTGTTGTATTGGGGCCAACAGCATTGCGTGCATTGGTATATGCCTGCCAGATCTCAGTTAGGAATTTTTCAAACAATACAATGAATGGCTGGTTATTGGCTTCTGCTTTGAAAAAATTAACAGTTGTGTTCGATGTAATATCGCCAAATGCCAGGTCCATACCAAGCATCCTGTAATAGGCATTGCGCCTGGTTGCATCTGCAGATACCCTTACCTGGCTTACTATATTCCTGTATGAATTGTTTGCAAGATTTTTAAAAAAGAGGTTCTCTGTATTCATGATCCATTGAAAAACTGTGCGGTTTGCATTCCCCGCCGCAATGGGAGTTACTTTTTTAAGTTTTTCATCATGCATGAACAGATATATCAGCCTTTCAAATATCTGTGCGATCCGGGTATTCTCTACCAGGTAAGCATACACCATATGATATGGAGGTATAAGATTATTGGGTAGCACCGGATCAACAAAATTTGTAACAACATTGCCGCCACCATCAATATAGTTTCTTCCCATTACCATATCGGCCCAGTGTTTTTGCACTGCATTTTCTATATACTCAGGATCATCGGCGGAAGCCATTGCTTCTATGATGGGAGTATTGTAAGAATAAAAAGTTCCCCGGTTGACCGGTGCAGTGCCCGGCAACAATAGAGGATCGGCCAGGTAATAGTTTTGCGACAATGCTGCGAAACCACCAACATTGTGTAGTGAAGTGAACACTAAGTTGTTTATCAGGTCCATGATATTTATTTTTATTGATTATGGTATATTGTTTATTGCCTTTAGTGCTATCGCTACAGGCTCAGTTTCCGAAGCCAGTTTTCTTCTTCCGACTGCCGAAGAAATTATACTCTGGCTATCATCTCCGGGCTTTTGCTCATTACAGCCGGGATCACATTTAGCCACTGCTGATTCGAGTTCCATGATCGTGCTTTTAGTAGCATTGATAAGACCGGCAGTATTGTTGATCGTCCCCAGGTCGCATTTACCCGAGTTCAGGTATTTCTCCAGTTCATCTTCCAGGGCAGATAACAGTTTTCTTTTTTTATTTAATTCATCTTTTAATTTATCGCAATCAGCATATCCGGATTGAGATTGTTGCGACTGAGTTGATGTTGCCATATATTTATTTTTAAAAGTTTTTAATTTAATTCTACTGCAAACCCTAACTGCATCATCCATTCTTCCTGTTGTTTATACAATGCCGGTAAGTCGCCTTTCCCAGTCCCTATCTTATATCCATTGATGGCCAGCAGCCTCAAACACTCCTTCCATATCCATGCATGTGATGTGAACAATGCCGGACCTGCCAGGTATTCCAGCTTCTCCAGTTCTTTCGGGCTGGCACGTTCAGGTGATATGAGCTGTGAAAGAGACCTGTTTCCGAATGCCCGGTACGGCCTTTTTAATAATATCCTTACAACATCCGGTAATGCAGCTTCACACATTTTAATCAATCCGGTTGAAGGAAAATTAACCAGGTTGATATCGTAATCATTTTTAAATGCTTCTTCAAGGTCATCCCATGGACCATGTCCATAAAACTGCCTGCACATCTCTATATTCATCAACACACGTATGTATGAAATAGGATGTGGATCATGTTGTTGATAAGCAAATACCATCGGCGGCGTTCCACTCACTACATCATGCAATGCTGCAACTGCTGCGAAACCAGTATGCACAAATGCAAAAGCATCTGCTGCCATTTCACTCGACCAGCCTGCGAAAGCTATACCCACAACATCCCGGTGAGCATTTAATTCTTTGTTCAGGGCTTCAGAAAGTTCATCGTTCCAGTTAAGTATGTGTGCAACCTGGTGACCGGTCTCATGAATGATGGCCGTTGGCCTGTATAAATTGTGCAGCGTAACTTTTATTGCGGCAACGGGACTCAACTTTCCATCCCACAATCTCAAGCCTGCTTTAAGTATGGAAGCTCCCACGCCTTTATCAACATAAGTGAGCACATAAGGCGTTTCTTTTCCGAGCGGCTGTAACAGTTCACGCATACTTTTCTCACAAAGTATATCACATGCCCGAAGTAATGCTGCCTGACCGGGAGTTGTCCTTGAATTTATTGCCACCGTGTAAAAATGGATCGTCTCTTCTGCCTTGAGATATTTATTACGCAGCTGCAATAAACTTCTTTTGATATTGCGCAGCTCAGTTTGATCCTGGGCATTTTCCAGTTGCTTCTTTAAACTGCCCGCAAGTGAAACAACTTCATCAATACTGGACTTTAAAGCGTTCTTCAATAATACACCCATTTTATGCTCTATGCCATGCCATGCATTTCCGGATGCCAGGTTATCAAGAACCGATAATCTTATTGCCGCCTGTAACCAATGGTTCACCTGGCGTGATAAAGAATCATGTATGGAAGTTGTTGCCTGCATTTGTATTAAAGGTTTCAATTAAATTTTTTACCTGCTTCAACCCTGATATTCGGGGATTCAAATTTTGGTATTGAAAGATCTGAAAGGTTGCCAATTGACAGGTTGCCCCGGATCGCATTGATAACTGTCCTGATCGCTGATATGCCCTTGATATTGCTCCATACGAGTTTTATTGTTACACCATCCTGTGGCTGCGCCTGGGCATTTTTGAATTCCACAGCCCTTTCTTTAAAGAATTTTCCAACCGCTGCATACGCTTCAGCAGCGATCTTATCAATCAGTTTTGCTACAAGTTTTGAGATCATTTCCTTGCCGGCGATCTTACCCAGCATATCAAACGGTGCAAACTGTTCCTGCTGGTCATTCATGTTTTCAAGGTATAATTCAGGTATTGATTCATGAACGATCTTCACTTTACTTTGAACGTTATTGACAAGTATATCATTCAAAACTGTTTTCACAGACTTACGAATGGATATAGCTACACCTAAAAAATCATTCGCATTGAATTTTTCAACAACAGATCTTGCATCTTCTTCGCTGAAATAATAATTGATGGAGATCTCAGACTTAATGAAGTTGATCACAGCCTGTATATCTGCCGACCTGCTTTCCCTTACCCTGGCTGGTGCGGTACTGCTCCGGTGGTCGTGCACTGTTATGTGACTACGGTGATCATGAACCCGTACATTACCCAGCTCTTCTGCGGGCGCAGGTTCTGCTGAAGGTCGTGCCACCGGTTGTGTTGCCGGCATCCGCAATTTTGCCCCCTCTATTTCCAGGTAATAAAAACGGTTGCCCGCTTTTGTCCTGAAGCGTGTTGCCAATGATTTTTTATCAGCATCTTTTCCAAGTGATGGTTCTTTTAACAGCAATGAGGATGCCTGTTGAGTTAAAGGAAGCAATTGTACCCAACATTTTGGCTGCTGTGCATTAAGCCCCGGAAGTTTTTCAAACTTACTGATGGTGCTTAACCTTGTGCCCCGGGTAGCTTCATATAAATGCACTTTTGCCTTTACAGGCTTTGACACATCAAGCCCGTATTTATCTTTTAAAAAATTGGCAAGGGGCAGATTCCTGAAAGTGGTGACTGTAGTGGCCGTTTGCGGATCGATACTAATATCAAATACGTGTGTGAATTTTTTATACAACTTGACCGGCAGATGCCTTGGCATTCCAACCCATACTGCTTTTTGTTTTGTTGGACGCAATTCTTCTTTAATATATTGCGGCGGGAAATTATTTGCAGCGGCCAATTCAAAAGCTTCCAGCAAATGCATGCTTAGGCTTTCTGTATCATTAAGTGATACTTCATCCAGGTTGTTCATATTCTGAACAGTTTCTTCAATTGTATTTGCGATGGCTTCATAAGCCAGGTCGGATTTTCCAGTTTCATAAACTTCAAATCCGATTGCGCTCATACCTACATCTATGATGCTTGCCGCAAGTGGCTTGGCAACATTTGCAGGAACATATTTACTTACCAGTTTTGCCAGCAGGCCCGCAAGGAAATTTATCACTTTCTGCCTGCCGATCAATGTTATGGCAATTTTTATTACCGGTTGCAATGCGAGTAGAACAGCCGGGAGAAAACGTTCAATAGCAGGCCCTGCTGTTTCTCCTGACTGTAGATTCTTTAATTCATCGATGAACTGCTGCCTTGCTGCATCAAGTGACGGAACATTTACATTCCCTGTTTCATAATTATTTACCCTTTCAAGGTTTTCGTAAGAAGCTTCATAATTCATGACAAGGTTTTCAGCTTCTGACTCATCAGGGGAGAATAACATTTGTGCAATGTGATTATCCAGTTCTGTCTGGATAGCATCCAGTTCATCTTCAGATTCCGAGCTATCAGCACTGTTTTCATCATTTGTTTCAAGATTGAGGAATTTCTTTGCAAGTGTTTGGGCATAGGGCTGTAAATTCTTGGGGAGTTTGCCGATGGCAAATTTCAACACCTTATCAAGCAATGGTTTTACCAGCCCTTTGATCTTGTTAAGTACAATGTTCAGGGGCATCAGTTTACCAACAGCGCTGATACCTTTTTTAGCGAGGTCAACTCCTTTTTTCACTACAGATTTCACCTTGTCAAATAATTTTCCAAAGAACTGTTCCTGTGCAGGACTGTATTGGCCATTACCGTATTCAAAATTTGTAAAAAAAGATTCGATCGTTTCTTCTGAATGATCTGCAAGATTGTTCGTGGAGAAATGTTGTGAAACCCTGTCGATCATATTTTCAGCCCGGCGGACAAGCGGATTAAAATATTCCCTGCCCTGCCTGGTGGCAAAAGGTATAAAGTTGCTGCCCATGGCGATCTCGTTGGAAACTTTATTGCGCCAGCTGTCTTCAACTTCGCTCGCAAGTTCATAAATGGTTTCACCGAATTCATGGTCATTCAATTCGGATAAAAAATTTACAAATTCTTCCCCTGCTACCGTTAATCCATTGGAAGATGCAGTTGCTTCATAAGTTCTTGAGAAAGGGCTTTCAACTTCACGCAGGTAATTGTCGTAAAAATTCTCTGTGGGAATGTCCTGTTCCGACTGCTCCCTCACTACCATAGTATCTGCAAAAGGGGTTTCATATTGTGATAGGCTGTTACCGTTTATGCTATAATTTCCCATAATAATAGATTTGATGTAATAAAGAATAATGTAAATCTACCTTTCACATGTAGGGTATTGCAATCCCCCTTTAGGGGGATTTTCTATAACCGGGATTATTTATCAAAGAAGGTTTGATGATAGTAATTGATCAATGCTGCAGTATTTTTTGCATTTGTTTTTTCAAGGATATTTTTCCTGTGCGACTTTACTGTTTCATAGCTGATAAATAATTTCTGTGCGATCTCATTATTGGTGAGTCCCTGCATTATGAGGCTCAGTATCTCTACTTCTCTTAAACTTAATTTCTGACTTATGATATCTGGATGGCTATTTATTTTTTTGTCAAGCAGAAAACCTGCTTCTTTAATATCACTGGTTTCTATGGATATTGAAACCATAAATGAAGTACTGAATTTTCTCACCGTTGCAAACAACTCCTGCATCTTATTTATCAGCTGTTTTTCCACTTCCGGTGTCCACACTTCTGCCTCAAAAAAGATTATCTCTTTTGCCTCGCTCTTTGTTTCTGAAAACAGGTTTATGCACAGACTTGCAGGCATCAGCTACCGATTAACGGTTAATCAATAATTACCATTGGTGCATTGACGAATTAGCGGAAGAATTTTATATAGGTCAAAAGGAATTAAATAGGAAGGATCAATTAAAAAGGCTGGTCTTTTAGATATTTCAAGATAGTATTGTATGCCGGATAAAAAAATACCATAAAGTGGGTAGTTTAAAAATATCCGTCCTTAGCATTTATCTTTGGGCAATGAGCAGTTATCGCGAAATATTACAAAATAGGTTCAATGAAGAATACGAAAAACTGAACGAACATCAGCGCAAAGCTGTAGATACCATCGAAGGCCCGGTAATGGTGATCGCAGGCCCGGGTACCGGAAAAACACAGATACTTGCCAGCAGGATCGGCAAAATATTATTGGAAACAGATGC
>JAYSWW010000400.1:0-3091 GCA_043717805.1 Ferruginibacter sp. | reverse complement strand
CCCCTGTGTGTTTCATGCGCTACCACAATATTATGCTTCATCGAAAATTCTTCAACCATATCAATTACTTTCAACTGGTCATCTAACGAAAAATAATCCCTGCCAGAATGCGAGTTGATTAAAAGGGGATTGCATTCCATACAAAGACTCAGGTAATATTCAAGCGATTTGCAATACTCAATAATGCTGTTTCCTTTGGCCTGATGCTGATGGCTTACAATACTTAATTGATAGTCATTCAGAAGTGATATGAATTTTTTCTTTTCATTTAAATCATCCGGCACCCATGTATCAATACCATCATACCCGGCTTCTTTTACTTTCATAAAAAAATCTTCCAAAGGCAAATGTTGACTGCCCCATTGTGTACAAAGTATCAGCAGCTTCATTAATGAATTACGTTAATTAATTTATAAATCAATGGGCATTGCCCATTTTCATTCAACAACTCGTTTATTTTCAAATTAAAATACTAATTCCCTAACACTGCTTCTATCGTTTTCTCTTTGGCAAAGTTGTTTTCATTACACTTTTAAACGTAATATATCGATAAAAACTTGCTACGGTATTATTTGAGGCTTCATAAAATCTCCAGGTTTCATCCATATTCTGAGAACCCCAATTATGAGGATTAACAGCACAGAAATACCATTGAGAGTCATAATCAAAGAAATTATCAGCAGCCGTCCAGTCTTGTAAACTAAGGCTTGTACAAGTTCTGATTAGATACTTACGTAAAGCTGTTGTGCAATAGACGGTGACATACTTCTTCAGGTAAGTGCTATAGAAAACTGTTCCAGTTACTGCCGAAAATACGTAATGGTCCTTGCCGCCTTTTCCCTTTTCATTCCATACCCCGTCATTATACTTTTTCCAAAATCCAGGCGCAAGATTATCACTTAAAGCACACCTTACCATAACACGGTTTGACACTCTTCCTTTCATGGATACCGGAGCACCGTCATTATCCATTAAGTAATGAACTGCTGCGATATATGCATAACCATTCACACTGTCAATATACATGGTCTGGTCACCCAATCCACGTTCAACTTTACCAAATGGTGCTAAACCATCACCAGTTAAAATGTCCCCCTCATTATGCCAGGTTAATCCTTTGTCGATTGAGGAAACAAGGCAAATCCTTCTGTTAACCCATGAAACACTATTGTAACCGCTCTCGACATGAGCCGTGGCAAACCATTTCCCATTTCCATTTATCCAACCCTGCCCTACAATCCAATAGCAATCATCCCCGAAAGGTTTGATAAATGAGGAATCCCTGATACAATCTGATTGTGCCACTATATTATCCATGGTTGTACCTTTAAATCTCTTCCATGTTGTTACTCCAAGTTGTGAGCTTGCAGCAACAATAACATACAAATCACTTCCGTCTTTGATAATTAATGGAGTTTCATCAGCAATGTTTAAATGTGATTGGATGTTACCTGCACCAACAGTCCATGAAAAATTTGTGTTATGCCCTGAATGGGGTTTAATTAGTGTATCTATTGATTGCTGATGACCTGCAAATCCGGGCTTTACAGTATTCGATGTTTTCCATTCTGTACATGGGTCAATTATTTTTGCATTTTGTGAATTCCCATTCCTTTGGGGGATATCGAATACACCTGCTTCATAATTATAAGCTGTTTTTACATTGTCAATTGTATACTTTTGAGCTTGATATGTGAATCCTAAAATTAATAATAGGATTGGTTTCATTATGATTGTTTTAAACATGACCTCTTTTTAAGATAAATAGCAACTACTTTTAATAAAGAACCGGAAGTGCTGTGTACAAAGTATCAGCAGCTTCATTAATGAATTACTTTAGCTGCTGAATAAATTAATGGGTTTTGCTGCTCATCATTCAATGAGTCGCCAATGTTTAATTTGCTTACCTGTTCATCTGTCAATATATTTTTAATACCATTGAACTTAGCACCATCGGGCATATAAGCACAAGTCATTGCCCTGCGGAAACCATTGGTCATGTTGGCACCTGCACCATGAATGGTTAAGCCATTGTGAAAGGAACAGCTACCGGCTTTCATGGGTACGGCAACAGATGGTGACTTAATAAACTGAGGATAAAAATCAAAAACGGCATCCATATTTTTACCAATGCCGGGGTTATCAAAAGTAGTAGTATGATAAGAACCGGGTATAAAATACAAACAACCGTTTTCGTAAGTAGCGTCATCCAACGCAACCCATATAGACATTGCCCGCCTGTCGCTGAAGGACCAGAAAGGTGTATCTAAATGCCACGATGTTGGGTTGGCCCAGGGGCGTTTAATTAAAGCCTGGTCGTGCCATATTCTTGTACCCTCCCAACCGGCCAAATCGGCTACCATCCTTCCGATATTTTCATCCAGCATTATTTTTTTCACCTCTTCATTTGTTTGCCAAAGGTTCAGCATCTGGTCAAATACTTTTCCATAGTAATCGCTGTCTTTATTAATACCATCATCTTCGCCCACTTTGGAATCACTAAAAGCAAATTTTCTTCCGTTACGCTGCTGTATTGCTTCTGTCACTGCATTGCGCCAAAAAGAAAGTTCAGCTTCGTTTAAAAAATTTTCTACCAGCAGGTACCCATTGTCCCTGTAAGATTCAATTTGTAGTTGTGTGAGTTTAGATTGCATAAATTATGTTTTAAAAATCAATTACATTTTAAGCATGAAAAATTATCCGGCAAAATGATTTTACTAAAATTTCCCTTCATCAATACATGCCAATAAGACCATGTAGCCATCACATAAAAAACCTTCGTATCCCCAGCATACGCCCTGCCAGGTTTTCCAGTCTTTACTCATTCCATTATCACATTTGCCGCTAAACTTTCCCTCTCTTACGCTTTTAAGAATTGGGAATAATATTTTCTCCGCTTCGGCATTTCGTTTCATTTTTTTTAATGCGTCTACCATAAAATAAGTGTAACAAGCCGTTGCTCCACCGTTTTCATAAATCTGAAAAGCATCGGTGCCATCTTCTATCGATGGGCCACCCCAGCGATGATCCGGCACTGTGTAGTCCCCTTTTTTTACAGGAATTAAATTACCGGGCAAACCCAATGAAAAAT
>JAYSWW010000399.1:0-3102 GCA_043717805.1 Ferruginibacter sp. | reverse complement strand
CTGCTCAAAAGCCTCAACTTATCTTTAAACACAGTACCCGTTGCTCCATTAGCAGCATGGCTAAAAACCGGCTTGAAAGAAGTTTTGTGCCATCCAATGTAGATTTTCATTTTCTTGATCTCATCAAGTATCGTGGAATTTCAAATAAAATTGAAGAGGTTTTTTCCGTGAACCATGAATCTCCGCAGGTTCTGCTGATAAAAAATGGCGAATGCATTTACGATGAAAGCCATAGCGGTATTTCTATGGAAGAGATTGATGAACAGTCTGCTAAGTGAATTTGTTGAATAAAAACAATCAATAAAACCCCTGCTACAGAAATATTGATCGTTACCTCAAGTATATATTTTTAATTTTTTGCCGGAATCCTTTTAAGTGTTTCCAATAAAAAGGCCCAATATTTTTGTACAGAACTAACCTGGACTTTTTCATCGGGCGAGTGGGCACCCAGGATATTCGGACCGAATGAGATCATTTCCATTCCGGGATAATTTTTCCCGATGATACCACATTCAAGCCCGGCATGACAGGCATTTACATCCGCATTTTCATTGTAACGTTCTTTATACAATTCACTCATCAGTTTTACAATGGGGGCTTCGGGTTTTGGGGTCCAGCCGGGATATGATCCGCCGAACAATACCTTTGCATCCGCCAACTCAAAAGCAGACCTGATGGCAGCAGCCAGGTCCATTTTTTCGCTGTCAATTGCACTTCTTGTTAAACATAGAATTGAATAGGAACCATCTTTTACCAGTACCCTGGCGACATTGTTTGAAGTCTGAACAAGCCCGGCAATATCCGGGCTCATTCTGTGAATTCCATTCGGGCAACTGTGTACCGCCCTTAAAAATTTATATTCAAATGCTGCTTCCAAAACAGTTGATGCTACAGCTATGCTTTCCAGTGAAATGTTCAGGTTGGGGTCAGTTGTTTTATACTCGCTTTGTAAAACCTGTTGCTGGTTGCTGAAATAAGTTTTAAATGCTTCCGTATTTTTTGAAGGAACAACAACCTCGGAAACCGATTCCCTGGGTATGGCATTGCGCAATCCGCCACCATCAATGCTGTGAATGCGTAATTCAAATTGTTCTGCTGCATTCATTAATAATCTGTTCATTAATTTATTTGAATTTCCACGTCCTTTGTAAATATCCATGCCTGAATGGCCACCGGTCAATCCCTTCACACTGATCCGGAATCCTTTTACATCTGCAGGGCTGTTTTCGGATTTATAATTTCCGGATGCCGTAACATCAATGCCACCGGCGCAACCGATGGTGAGTTCGTGGTCGTCTTCAGTGTCAAGGTTTAGAAGGATACTGCCATTCAACAGACCGCCCTGTAGCCCCAACGCACCCGTCATGCCCGTTTCCTCATCAATGGTAAACAATGCTTCCAATGGAGGATGCGGAATATCGGAGGATGCCAATATAGACATAATGGAAGCTACACCAATACCGTTGTCGGCCCCCAATGTTGTTCCGTTGGCTTTTACCCAGTCATCTTCTATGAACATATTGATTCCCTGTGTTGCAAAATCAAAATCAGTATCAGCATTCTTTTGATGCACCATGTCCAGGTGGCTCTGTAATACTATCGTGACCTTATTCTCCAAACCCGGGGTTGCCGGTTTTTTGATGATCACATTACCTGCTTCGTCTTTATAAACAGGCAGGGTTAGTTTTTTACCAAAATCCATTATGAATTGAATAACCTTTTCTTCTTTTTTAGATGCACGGGGAACTGCGTTCAGATCTGCAAAATGATTCCACAATTCTTTAGGTTCTAAGGTCCTGATATCAATACTCATTGGTTAATATTTTAAAAGTAAACGCACAATTAGATCACAAAGAGGATCCTTCTTTATTCAAATGTAAAAGATTATACTGATGCCCGGTTTTATTGTTGAAATAAATTTAATCCTGTTCCCATTTCCTTTTGAATGAACCTTCTTGTTTTACAACGGCCCATCCGTTTTCCTTTGCTTTGGCATATAAACGGAGACGCAATGATTTTGGATAAAATATTTTCATATAAACCGTTTTCAACGGGAATCGTTCTACTACACCCAACTGGCTGAGTATGTCGTAAGTTGCTGCAGCGCACCGCATACCTATGAACGCATAATCGTATGGTGTACTGGATAAATAACAGTTTGCTATACTATCAAACCGTTGTTTTTGTGCATTGGTTACCGGAATGATAATGGTTGCTTTTTTCACTGTTTCCTCACTGCAATGGAAACCGTTCCAAAACTCTTTTGCAGGGCGGAGTAAAAAGCGGCTATGCTTGTTATTATTTGCTGAAAAAATGTGAAAACTTTTTGTGTGATGAAAATCGAGTACACTGCAACTATCAGTTTCAATTCCGACATGTCCGCCTGATATCCCGCCAAACCATTTTCTTTCTGTTGCCTGGTATTTCTTTAAAGGTTTGGATCCATAAATGAACTGCACTTTTATGAAACAGCTGTCTTGTGCAAATACATTGCCTGTTGCCAACAAAAAGCAACACATGATCAATTTAATTGTCCACTTATTGAGTATTGTATTCATAAAAATAACGGAAAAATATCCTAGTGCAGGCCGGGAAAAGGCCTGAGTGTATAAATATACTTTAAAATATTTGATTTTTCCGGTTTCCTGAAATATATGAATTTAACTGAATAACATAAGCGCATCTTCATTTTCCGATAACCTGACCATTTTTTCAAATTTCAATCCAAGCTTCTGCAGCAGCGATATTGAATGTAAGTTTTCCGGGGTTGTAATGGCAACAACTTTCTCCAGCCCGAGTGATTGTTTTGCATGTTCCATAGTGGCTGAAGCTATTTCAAATGCATATCCGGTGCCGGTATATTCAGGTAGTAAGGCAAATCCGATGTCAACATCATCCAGGGTTTCCCTTTTGATCAGTCCACACATACCGATAGGGATCCGGCTGTCTTTTATTTCAACCATAAATAAACCAAAACCATTTTCATGATAACTTTTCAATGGGCCATTCTTTAAATAATGAATGGCATCTTTCAATGATTTTACATCCCGGTCGCCGATAAATTGAAGCCAGCTGGGGTTGTTTAATAGTATTAAGATGAAA
>JAYSWW010000398.1:0-20417 GCA_043717805.1 Ferruginibacter sp. | reverse complement strand
CATAGTTAATTTAATGGTGTAGTAACTCTAAATTAACCAGAAGAGAGGTTCGCCTCTCTTTTTTTATTCTAATGGATGTTTAACCGGACAGTAGTGATTCTGGATGCTGGATGCTAATATTACTAATCAATGATTTCTGCCTATTAATAAACCAGGATCAAGGATCGGTTCTTGTTTACCATTCCTTCTTCATACTTTTATTAAACTCCACGAAAGTTTGTTTTTTATGGAACCCTTCACCAAAATACTTTAATGGTGCTTCCATGTCTTCAGCCGAAAGATATCCGGGAAGTGGCGCCGGTTGTGCATCAATAGTTGACAGGAATACGGTGGTTGGAAATTGCATTTGTCCGTATAATAGAAATTCTGCCAGTTCATTGCTTTTATTATTTCTCTTGTAGCCATATTTCTTTTTATTGAAAACCAGGCTATCCGGTGATTCCGCATTTAATTTCACTGCATAATAGTGTTCATTGATATACTTAATTAGTTTTTCATTTTTATACGTCGTTTTATCCATGTGTTTACACCATCCGCACCAATCGGTATATACATCCAGTATTATGGGTTTTGGATTTTTGCCATACTTTTCATTCAGCTCCTTTATACTGATCCAGTTGATGTCCTCCTTACCGGGAAGATCAAATGAAAAAGCCGAAACAGCCAATATTAAAATCAATAAAAAACCTATAACCTTTTGCATCTTTGAATTGTTTAGTAGCTTAGAGATAATTAAACGGCAAAATAATGCAAAAAATTGTAGTCGCCATCACCGGGGCCAGTGGTTCTGTATATGCAAAGGTTTTATTAACAAAGCTCTTGCAAATTAGAAAACAATGGGACGAACTTTCAGTGGTGATCACTGAAAATGCAAAGCAGGTATGGCAAACTGAACTTGAAACCAATGATTATAAGAATTTTGCTGTAAAATTTTATGCCCAACAGGATTTCAATGCGCCATTTGCCTCCGGGTCGGGACAGTACAATACCATGATCATCATTCCGTGCAGCATGGGTACCCTCGGCAGGATAGCAGGAGGGATATCAAATGACCTGATTACCAGGGCTGCAGATGTGATTTTAAAAGAAAGAAGAAAACTGATCTGTGTGGCCAGAGATACACCCTATAGCCTGATCCACATAAAAAACATGGAAACCATCACCCTGGCCGGAGGGATCATATGTCCCGCCACTCCATCTTTTTACAGTAAACCAACAACCATTGAAGAAGTAGCTGCAACAGTGGTGGATAGGGTTCTTGACCTGGCCGGGTTACCAGTAAATACCTTTAGGTGGGGGAAATAGAATATCGAACAAGGAACTATTGAATATTGAACAATGAATTTCGAATGATGATCGGAATTAATACTTTAACATTCATTATTCCTTGTTCCTTGTTCGATATTCATTAAAAAAGGCCTCACATAAATGAAGCCTCAAAAGAATTATATAAATAACGCACCTATATCTGCTTTCCTTTATCAAGTATCGGTTTTACCTCAAATCCACCACTTCAACTCCCGGATACTGTTTTGCATCAAAATTAAAAGTTGCATCTGTAATATTGCCATTCGTTGTCATGTTATTCACACTATAAGTATAACGATTGCCTGTTTTTTCAAATACTTTGGTTGCATTGATCACAGAATTGTTTACATAAACCAATACTTTGTGAAAAGCTTTTGTTTTATCAATAGGTGTCAGTTCAACTTCCTGCATTGGCTTTCCATTCATCGTTACATTCCCGTTCAGTTTGTATAAAAAATCCTTGTCGTAAAAATTAGTGAAAAGTTTTTGAGGGGTTATTGAATTGGCTGATGGATCGATTTTATTGATCGTAACTTCTTTGGCTGCTTTGTCGTAGGTCCAGATATTTGAACCGTCACAATAGATCTCCTGCCCTGTTACACTGATCCGGTACTTTGTTCCCTTCATATAAACTGTACCGGTTTTTGTACCCAGGCCTTTACCGGAGGCATTCTCAATTTTTAATAAGAATTTAGCCTGTACCGATTTGTAATTTTTGAATTTGGCACTAACTGCATCAAGTACTTTTTTTGCCTGCGGATCACTGCTTCCCATTCCTTTCGGAACCTGTGCCTGTACACTAAAAATAAGGGCGAATATCAAAACAAGGCTGCTGTATATTTTCTTCATATTTATTATTTATCCCTGGTTAAAGAGGATTATTTAAGGTTTGCAAAGATAAGCAATAGACAGAAACAGGCAACAGCTGTTTAAAGCAGCACACCCAACAAACTGTTAATATATTGAGCTGTAGGAAATAAATACACCTGTCAGCTGTTAATCTGCGTAAGATTATATATTTTGCAATTACTTCAACATTTTATTTCGGCTCAACTCAACTTTTGAATTTTTAGCATCGTTTTTATTATTTAATACCGATCGGATATCTGTAATTGCCGGGTTGTATTGCACAAAACAGCTATCACATCGGCATTGTTACATAAATATGTCGGTTAATTTAAAAATCTAAAAGTTAAAAAATGACAGCAGGAAATACATCCGTTTCCCAAAGGGAATCTTATACCCCATCAGCGTTTACTTATTTTTTATGGTGGTTATCAACTGCAGAGAAAGAAATATTGGCAGATGCTGTTATTGATAGAAACCGTTACCGGATCATTGGCATGACTGTGCTGGCAACCTGGACATTTGCCAGTTTTGCCTGGACCTATTTTTTCAGTACTGTTACAAATTCAATGTTGATGGCTGTTATGCTTGGGTTGTTCATGGGATTTATCATACTCACCATCGACCGGGCATTGATCAAAGGGATCAATAAAACCAATAAAAGAAAATTCGCTCCACTTTTAATCAGGGGAATCCTGGCATTGACCATCGGAACATTCATGGCACAGCCGGCTTTATTATATATGTTTGATAAAGAAATAAAATTGCAGACCTCCCTTGATAATGAAAAAAAGAAACAATTGAAGCGGCAGGAATTAAATGTGTTGTATAAAGGCCAGAAAGATGAATTAACTCAGCAAAAAGAAAACATCAAAAAAGAACTGGATGAAAAATATGCAGCAGTTTCAAAGGCAAGGGAAAATTTCCTGGCTGAAACGGATGGCAGTGGTGGCACGGGTAAAATCGGATTAAAAGAAATTGCTGTTGCAAAACGAAATGAATACCTGAAACTGGATGGCGAATATCAAATTTTTTTGAACTTAAATCAACCCAAACTGGATAACAGTGAAGAAGCATTGAAAAACATAGAAAATAATATAATTGCTGCAGAAACTGATTTTACCAAATATCTCAACGATGGTTTTCTTACAAGGGTTGAAGCCCTGAATAATATTCTCAAAAACAATGCTGCACTCCAATTCCGGTATTACCTGATCGTTTTTATTTTAATGCTGATAGAACTGATGCCTGTGATCGCCAAGACCATATTGCCTTCGGGCAGTTATGATGAAAAAGCCATGTTACGTGAAGAAATGGAAATTGAAATTGCTAACAGCAACATCCGTAAAGAACAACAATTGAAAGAATTCTATAACCAACTGGCTTTTGAAAATGATAAAGAGGCCATTTCTTCTTTATTTTCACTAACCAAAACGGACCGCGATGAAAAAATAAAAACTTTCAGCAAAAAATGGAAGGAAGAAAATCACCAAAGCTTTGACGGGTTGTGGGAGAAGATGAAAAAAGAGATTTTAACGAAACAGGAAAACTAACGATTTGAAAATGTGCTGATTTGGATATAATGCTTCAACCTATTTGATTTTTTTTAAAATTTCCAAATCTTCAAATTGGCACATATTCAAATTATTTAGTCTCCGGATTTCTTTTGTTATTTTTGCTGCCCATCTTTGATGGAAATTATGGCAAAATCTACCGGCGAAACTCCCTTAATGCAACAACACAATGCCATCAAGGCCAAATACCCTGATGCGATTTTGTTATTCAGGGTGGGTGATTTTTATGAAACTTTCGGGCAGGATGCCATTACAAGTTCACAGGTATTGGGCATTACCCTTACCAAAAGAAACAATGGAAATGCTGCTTCTGCTGAACTTGCCGGTTTTCCTCATCATGCCCTAGACACATACCTGCACAAACTGGTAAAAGCCGGTTACCGGGTGGCCATCTGCGATCAACTGGAAGACCCAAAATCTGTTAAAGGAATTGTTAAGCGTGGCGTTACAGAATTGGTTACTCCCGGTGTTGCCACGAATGATAAATTGCTGGAACATGGCAGCAATAATTTTTTAGCAGCTTTGCATTTTGCAGATGAAAAGATCGGGATCGCATTCCTCGATATATCTACGGGTGAATTTTTTATTGCGGAAGGCGATAAAGAATACACTGATAAATTGCTGCAAAGCCTGCAACCGGCAGAAGTGATCTTTCAAAGAAATAAACAAAAGACTTTTAAAGAATATTTTGGAAATACATTTTTTACCTACACACTTGATGAATGGGTATTCGCTGAAGCTTATGCCACAGATAATCTTTTAAAACATTTTGGCACACACAGCCTGAAAGGTTTCGGGGTTGAAGGTTTGCCCGAGGGCATCATTGCCTCGGGAGCGATATTGCATTATTTAAAGGATACAGAACATCCAAACCTGCAGCACATCACTTCTTTACAACGCATCAACAAAGACGAACATTTATGGATGGACCGGTTTACCATCCGCAACCTGGAACTAATCAGCAATTATGACAACAGCCAGACACTTTTCAAGACCATTAACCAAACGGTGTCGCCCATGGGTGCCCGGCTGCTGAAGCGCTGGATGCTGATGCCACTCAATAATATAATTGGCATCAATGAAAGATTAAATACTGTTGAATACTTAGTAAAGGAAACGGATATCCGCAATAAGATCTGCCAGCACATTAAACAGGCTGGTGATGTGGAGCGACTGGCAAGCAAGGTACCGCTGAAAAAAATAAATCCCAGGGAAGTATTACAGGTTGCAAAAGGATTGCAACAGACAGAAAGTATTAAAAAGATCTGCACTGCTTCATCCAATGAATACCTGAAGCGGCTGGGTGATTCACTCAACAGTTGCCAGTATATTTTAGAAAAGATCTTAAAAGAGATCAATGAAAATCCCCCGGCTGCCACCAACAAGGGAGGATTGATAGCAGCAGGCATTCATGAAGAACTGGATGAGCTAAGAACCATTGCCAGTGGGGGTAAAAATTATTTATTGGAACTGCAGCAGAAAGAAGCGATCAACACCGGCATTTCTTCTTTAAAAATAAGCTTCAACAATGTTTTTGGATATTACCTCGAAGTAACCAACCTGCATAAGAATAAAGTTCCCGAAACCTGGATACGCAAGCAAACACTGGCCAATGCAGAAAGATATATTACCCCGGAATTAAAAGTGTATGAAGAAAAGATCATTGGTGCAGAGGACAAGATATTCATGATCGAGCAGCAGCTTTTCCAGGAATTATTAAATGAACTGCAGGATTATATTGCACCCATGCAGGTAAACGGTCACGTTATGGCGGTACTGGATTGCCTCAGTTGTTTTGCAAACAATGCATTGCAGTTCAATTATAAAAAACCTTTGTTGCATGAGGGTGATGAAATGGAACTGAAAGACAGCCGCCACCCGGTAATAGAAAGAAACTTACCAGTTGGTGAAAATTACATCAGCAATGATATTTTTTTAGACTCAACCACTCAACAGATCATTATTTTAACTGGGCCAAATATGAGTGGTAAGAGCGCAATACTAAGGCAAACAGCACTCATAACCCTGATGGCCCATATGGGAAGTTTTGTTCCCGTTGCTTCGGCCAGGATCCCACTTACAGATAAAATATTCACACGTGTAGGCGCTTCTGATAACCTCAGTGGCGGTGAAAGTACTTTCATGGTTGAGATGAATGAAACAGCCAGTATCATTAATAACCTTACCAGGAGAAGTTTGATTTTACTGGATGAGATCGGCCGGGGCACATCTACTTATGATGGCATTTCCATAGCCTGGAGTATTGCTGAATATTTACATCAATCACCCCATGCTCCCAAAACATTATTTGCCACCCATTACCACGAATTAAATGAACTGGAAAATAAATTCAGCCGCATAAAAAACTTTCATGTTACCAATAAGGAAGTGGGTAATAAAATAATTTTCCTCCGAAAACTGGCTCCCGGAGGCAGTACGCACAGTTTTGGTATACATGTTGCCCGTATGGCAGGAATGCCGCCATCGTTGATCGACAGGGCAAATGAGATCTTATTGGAACTGGAGAATAGCAGGGACAACCACACTGATCTGGCCACTCAAAGTGGTCTGGCCACTCAAAGTGGCCTGACCACTTCAACCCCAAGTGGCCTGGCCACTTCAACTCCAAGCGGCCAGACCATAAATCAACTCTCCATGCCCAAAATGCAGTTGAGTATTTTTGATGCTCATTCTGCCACATTTGATGAAATAAGAAAATTGCTGGAAACAGTGGATATTAACAGGTTAACTCCTGTGGAAGCATTGCTTAAATTGCAGGAGATAAAGGCAAAGATCAAATAGTTATTTAGCTGTCAGGCCATTTAGAATGGCCAGACAGCTGAAACCTGTTAAAACTAACTTAACACTTGCAGCAAAACACGCATTAAAGGCGTCTATAAATTACTTTAGGGTTTTATGAAAAAAAATATTTTTACTATCCTTCTTTTTTTCTTCGCAACGATCCAAACTTCAATTGCGCAAATATGTACAGACCTTGGTCAAAACCCAGAAACGGCTTTTCCTGTTTGCGGTACAACTGTTTTCAACCAGGGTAGTGTTAGTATTTGCGGAAACAGGACTGTACCATCTCAATGTACCGGCACATTATTTACAGATAAGAACCCTTATTGGTATAAATTCACCTGTTTTGCAAGTGGTACACTGGGTTTTTTAATAACCCCCACCAATATAGGCGATGATTATGACTGGCAACTGTTTGATGTTACCGGCCGCAATCCTTCTGATGTTTACATCGATGGTTCCTTATTCGTTGCCTGCAACTGGAGTGGTGATGGTGGATTAACTGGTGCTTCTGCTGCAGGCAGTTCCCTTATATTATGTGATGGGCCGGGCGTTCCTTTATTCAGTTCAATGCCCAATTTGATTACCGGGCATAATTATGTTTTATTGGTAAGCCATTTTACAAATTCGCAGGTCGGCTATTCATTGTCGTTTGGTGGTGGTACGGCAGATATTACAGACCCGCTTCCCCCGCATGTTTTAAAAGCAGATGCAGGATGTGATGGCACAACCATTACTGTGAAGCTTAATAAAAAGATGAAATGTGCCAGCCTGGCAGCTGATGGCACAGATTTTTCAATAAATACCTCTACAACCAGTATCATTGGCGCATCAGGTATTGGATGTTCAACTGGCTTTGATATGGATTCCGTTGTATTGGTTTTAAACAATCCAATTGCACCGGGTAATTATATTGTTACAACAAAAGAGGGGTCCGACGGAAATACATTGAAAGATAATTGCGACAGGTTACTCCCTAAAGATGAACCACTTCCAATAACTATTTATCCTTTGGTACCAACGCCCATGGATAGCCTCACAAAACCGGGCTGTTCACCACAAACGCTTGAACTTGTTTTCAGAAAACCCATCCGGTGCAATTCCATTGCCCCTGATGGAACTGATTTTTCCGTGATCGGCCCTTACCCTGTAACGGTTACGGGTGCCAGTGGAGATTGTGGCAGCGGATTAACTACGAAAATATATGTCCGTCTATCTGCCCCCTTGCAAACAGGCGGAAACTTTATCATAAAATTGAAAACCGGTTCTGACGGGAACACTCTGAAAGACGATTGCGCACAGGAAACGCCTGCCGGATCTGCATTGCCGTTTGTTATTAAGGATACTGTAAATGCTGATTTATCTTATAGTATAATTTACGGTTGCCTGCAAAATATTGTAAGCTATAACCACAATGGCAATCATGGGGTAAATAGCTGGAACTGGAATTTTGATGACATTCAATTCAGTAACCAGCAAAACCCTGTTATCACTTACACGGTTTTTGAACAGAAAAAAACCACCCTGATCGTATCCAATGGCTTGTGTGCTGATACTGCATCTGTAAGTCTTTATTTTGACAACCTTTTGCATGCTAAATTTGAAATAACCTCCCTTGTCTGCCCGGGTGATAAAGTTCTTATAAAAAATAATACCATAGGAAACGTCATTTCAAACTGGGATTGGGATTTTGGAAATAACAGCAGCAGTCAGTTAAAAGACCCGCCCCCGCAAACTTACAACGTACAAAATTCAACTTATGGAGCTTTGGTAAAATTAGTTGTTACAAATAATTACGGTTGCAAAGACAGTACGTCACAGATCGTAAGTGTAATTAACAACTGTTTCATAGCAGTTCCATCTGCGTTTACACCTAATGGGGATGGTTTAAACGATTATCTTTACCCCTTGAATGCATACAAAGCGCTCAACCTGTCGTTCAGTGTTTACAACCGTTTTGGCCAACTTATCTTTTATACCAACAACTGGCTGAATAAATGGGATGGAACATTCAAAGGGCAGGGCACAGATCCGGGCACTTATGTATGGTTGCTTTCTTACATTAATAAAGACACGAATAAACGGGTGGAGCAAAAAGGAACCACTGTTCTGATACGCTAATTCTAAATATTAATTTGAAGATTTGGAGATTTGAAAATTAAGTTCATTCGCTTTAAATCTTCTTTCATTTTCAAATCTTCAGATTGGCAAATTGATTAAGTTTGCAGCTAAATCATCTATTTATCATTTTTTATTTCACGCAAAGACCGCAAGGGAGCAAATTCGCAAATAATCTTTGCGACTTTGCGTTTTCTTTGCTTCTTTGCGTGAAACCATTTTCATAAGTTTGCAGCTAAATCATCATCATGGAACACAAGCCGGTTTACTACGGAGAGTATTTGCAATTGGATAAGATCATAGATGCACAATACCCTGTAAGTTTTGAAAAAGGAAATGAACCGGCCCACGATGAAATGCTTTTCATCATCATTCACCAGGCTTATGAACTGTGGTTCAAGCAGGTTTTGTTTGAAGTAGGCTCGGTACTGGAGATCATGAGCAAACCTGCTATCAACGACAATTCCCCCGAATTACAAACAATTGTGCACCGCATGCACCGGGTTGTTACCATTTTAAAAGTACTGGTGCAGCAGATCGATATTTTAGAAACCATGACGCCCATGGACTTTCTTGATTTCAGGGATATGCTGAGGCCTGCATCGGGCTTTCAAAGCTGGCAATTCAAAATACTGGAAGCAAAACTGGGATTGAAATTTGAACAAAGGCACGGGCAGCAATATTATACATCGCAACTCAAACAGGCAGATATAGATATTATTAAAGATGCAGAAAGCGGCCCGTCGGTGATTCAACTGATCAATAAGTGGCTGGAACGCATGCCATTCTTTGATGAAGCGGGTTATTGGATAAATTATAAATCAACTGCGGGAAATAAAGACACGCATCCATTCTGGTCAGACTATGAACATATTTATACAAAAAGCCTTGCTGAAGGTGAGAAAGGAAACAGCACTGCATTTAAGAATATATTTTTTGATGAAGACAAAAACGATGAAAGAGTTTTATCTGCTGCTGCATGCCGTTCCGCATTGTTCATCATGATATACCGTGGCTATCCCATGCTGGAACTTCCTTTTCAATTGTTAGATACTTTACTGGAAATTGACAACCAATTGGGCAACTGGCGATACAGGCACATCAATATGGTTCGAAGGATGATCGGCACCCGGATAGGCACAGGCGGAAGTACCGGCGCAGGATATCTGCAGGGAGCCATGGATAAGCATTATATTTTTAAAGAGATCTCCCAACTAAATAGTTTTTTAATCGATAGAAGAAAACTGCCTGCATTGCCAAAGGAACTGACAGAAAAACTGGGGTATAATTTTTAAAACCCGCTATCCCGAATATTAGTGAAATGAAGTTTTAGCAAAGTTATTTTGTACTAATAGACCTCACCAGGTTGGGGACAAAGATGCTGCAAAATACAACTGCGGGGTACCAAAAATCTATACCAGCGTTTTCAATTTCTCCACCACCGCATCCACTTCTTCCTTCGTATTGTGCTTACTGAAACTAAACCTCACCGTTACCTGGTTGGGATTGTTGTTGATGGCACGTATCACATGGCTTCCCTGCTCAGCCCCCGAAGTACAGGCACTGCCGCCACTGGCACAGATATTATTGATATCAAGATTGAACAGGATCATTTCAGATTTCTCCGTTTTGGGAAAGCTTGCACTCAAAACAGTATATAAACTGCTGCCCAGTACATCTCCATTGAATCCTATCCCTTTGATATTTTTCTTGAGTTGCTCCTGCATATAATATTTCAATGTACCGATGTGGGCGCTGTCGGTTTCATAATTCTCCGTTGCCAGTTCAAGTGCTTTGGCAAAACCAACAATGCCATATATATTTTCGGTACCGGCCCGCATGTTTCTTTCCTGTGAACCTCCGTGAACAAAAGGTTTAATCCTTACATTCTCATTTATGTATAACAGTCCGATACCTTTTGGCCCGTGAAATTTATGAGCAGCCCCTGTGATAAAATGTACCGGGGTATTGCGAAGGTCGAATGGAAAATGACCAACGGTTTGAACAGTATCACTGTGAAAAATGGCATTGTATAATTTACACAGGTTACCAACGGAATGTATATCAAGCATATTACCGATCTCATTATTGGCGTGCATGAGTGTTACCAGCGTTTTTTCTTCCGATGCTGCCAGTAATTCTTCCAGGTTTTCCAGATCAACATGCCCGTTCGGTAACAGTTTTACATAACTCACTTTTACCACATCCAAATTATCGAGGTGCTCAACTGTGTGTGTTACGGCATGATGTTCAATTGCTGAAGTGATGATGTGTTTACAACCCAGGTCCCTGACAGATGCCTGGATTGCAGTATTGCTGCTTTCTGTACCTCCACTTGTAAAAAATATTTCTGCCGGATGTGCATTTAATATTTTTGCCACTGATTTACGGGCAGATTCAATGGCCATTCTTGTTTCCCTTCCATAAGAATAAATGGAAGAAGGATTGCCGAATTTTTCAGCCAGGAATGGCATCATGGATTCCAGCACTACTGGATTCAGTGAAGTTGTGGCGGCGTTGTCGAAATAAATTCTATTCATAAATTAAAAGTTCATAGTTCATAGTTCTCAGTTAAGGCTTTGTAATATAAGGTACAAAACTATGAACTCAGAACTTTGAACTGTTTTACATCGCTTCTTTAATATCTTTCATGATCCTCAATGCAATATTATTTGCAGTGGTTTCAAAATTGCTTTCAGCATAGATCCGGATGATAGGCTCTGTATTACTGGTACGAAGATGAACCCAGTCATTGTCAAATTCTATCTTCAAACCATCTTCGGTGTTCATTGGATGGGTTTTGTATTTTGCCTTGATCTTTTCAAAAACGTCCGTAACATTGTTTCCGTTTTCCAGTGCAATTTTATTTTTACTGATAAAATAATCGGGATAAGTATTTCGCAATTGTTTGATGCTTTTTTTACTGTTTGCCAGGTGTGTCAAAAACAATGCAATTCCGATCATGGCATCACGGCCATAATGCAGATCAGGCACAATGATACCACCATTGCCTTCTCCACCAATCACCGCATTTTCCTGTTTCATTTTATTTACAACATTCACCTCCCCAACAGCACTGCTGAAATATTCACCTCCATGTTTCAACGTTACATCTTTCAATGCTTTTGTTGAAGACATATTGCTGACTGTATTGCCTTTTTGTTTACTCAACACATAATCTGCTACTGCTACCAATGTATATTCTTCACCAAACATGCTGCCATCTTCACAAACAAAACAAAGCCTGTCAACATCCGGATCAACTGCAATGCCCAATGAAGCTTTCTGGCTCACAACTTCCTGGCTTAATTGTGTAAGGTTTTCTGGTAAGGGCTCGGGGTTGTGCGCAAATTTTCCATCAACTGTTCCATTCAGCAATGTAAAATTTTTAACACCCAATGCTTTTAACAACGGGGGAATTGCCAGAGCACCGGTACTGTTTACAACATCAACTACAATTTTGAAATTAGCCGCTGTAATTGCATCCTTATCTACCCATTTATTTTTAAGAATGGCCGAAATATGTTCATCGAGCATGGTATCATTGTTTTGAATGGTACCAAGATGGTCGACAGATGCAAATTCGAATGATTCATTTTGAGCAAGTTCCAAAATGGCTTTTCCTTCATCGCCACTGATAAATTCACCTTTGTTATTCAGCAATTTCAAAGCATTCCATTCTTTTGGATTGTGGCTTGCCGTTAAAATGATACCGCCATCAGCGTTTAATGCAGTTACTGCCATTTCAACTGTTGGTGTTGTACTGTAATCAAGATCGATCACATCCAACCCCAATGAAACAAGAGTGGCATTCACCAGGTTTTTTACCATAAGGCCGCTGATACGCCCGTCTCTTCCAATAACCACTTTTTTATTTTTGCCGGAATTTATTGAAGCCTCCTTCATCAACCACGTGCCATAAGCAGCAGAAAATTTGACTACGTCAAGTGCTGTTAGATTTTCATTTGTTCTTCCGCCGATCGTTCCTCGAATGCCGGAGATACTTTTTATCAAAGCCATTTCAACCAATTTTAGGGATTGCAAATATAACAAAGAGTTGGGAGAAGAGATTGCTGATAGTAGTAAAGCCACTTTAGTGGCCTTACCACTAATAACTATTAACTTTGCCATATGGAACCATGGTTTAAGGATTGGTTTAACTCACCATATTATCACCAGCTATATTTCAACAGGGATGAATCAGAAGCTGCTGCATTCATTGATAAACTGATCGCTTATTTAAAGCCTGCAGCCGGTTCTTTTATGCTGGATGTTGCCTGTGGAAAGGGCAGGCATTCTTTACAACTGGCAGGCAAAGGATTTGATGTAACCGGTATTGACCTTAGTGAAGACAGTATAAAAGAGGCACTTAAGTACGAATCAGACAGCCTTCATTTTTACCAGCATGATATGAGGTTACCATTCAGGGTGAATTATTATCACTACGCATTTAATTTTTTTACCAGTTTTGGATACTTTCAAACACAAAGAGAAAATGACAATGCGATCCGTACCATTGCACAATCCTTAAAACCCAAAGGAATATTCGTAATGGATTACCTGAATGTACATTATGCAGAAGACCACATGACCCACCGGTCGGAAAAGGAAATTGACGGAGTGAATTTTATCATAACAAAATGGCATGATGAAACCCATTTTTATAAAAAGATAATGATTGAAGATGAGGCATTGATGGAACCGTTGGTGTTTACTGAAAAGGTATCGAAGTTTACAGTTGGTGATTTTACTGAAATGTTTGCATACCAGGGGCTCCAGATCAAAGAGGTTTTCGGGGATTATAATTTTGCCAACTACTCAATTACAAAGTCTCCCAGACTGATTATGATAGCACAAAAGTTTACGAAAAAATAAAATTTCATTAAACCCGGATTAAGAGCATAAACAAAGAATGGCAACCCGTTAATTGAATAATTCGTATTTAAAATACGTGCTAAAAAATTACTTGTTCTTATTATTCACCAACATCCACCGGGCAGTTTCATAAATTGCCGAAGTTAACCCGGACATATGGTTTTTGACCGAATCCATTTGAAGCCTGGTCAATGGCGGCAAACCGATTTTTACCGGTACCAGTTCATCTTTATTAAACCTGATATTCTTCCTGTAAAAATAATCATCCCCAACAACACCGATCCATCCGGGTGCATGGTAGATGATGAATGCTGCATTTTCTTTTTTAGAAGTATCCAGCAGGTCTCGTCCAAGCGTACTGTTTCTGTATGGCTGTTGAAGCATACCGGCAATGGTTGGCAGCACATCGATCTGTGATACAGGTTCACTGTGCAATGACGGATTCAGCATGGATGGTGCATAAAACAACAACGGAATGTGTTCATCAGCCAGCCGTTGTTCTGTCCAGGCTTTGGGGTAAATAGAACCTACATTTCCTTCAAGTCCGTGATCGCCCACAAATACGAATATGGTATTATTAAAATAAGATTCTTTTTTTGCCGCCTCCATGAATTGTTGAAAACAATAGTCTGAATAGCGAAAAGCATTGTATTCCTTCAACGATTCAAAACCATTTTTTAAAAGTTCTTCATCCGGAATATTCATAAATACAAAATCTTTTTCGCCTTCCGGTAAATTAAAAGGCCGGTGGTTATCTGCGGTCTGAATAATGGCAAAAAATGGTTTTTGTTCTTTTGATATCACTTTATTGGCTTCCGAAAAAAGATCCTTGTCACTGATGCCCCATACATTTAATTTCTGTGATGCATATTTTCCCTCTTCATAAATATTTATCCCCCTGATATTATTTACCAGGCCCGTGAAATTATTGAACTGACTACGTCCACCGATAAAATAGAATTTTTCATACCCTTCAAAATCATTTACAATGGTACGCTGATTTACTGTAGCCTCATTGCGTGTGGCAAATTTACTCAGTTGAACATCAGGGATACCTGTCAGGATGGCAAATACACCCCTTGCCGTTCCGAATGATGGTGAAAAACATCTTTCAAAAAAAATGCCCTGCTTTGTGAGTTCATTAAAATATGGCGTGCTGTTCAGCAGGTTTCCACTCATGCTGCTTTTATACATGCTGAAACTTTCGCAAATGACCAGCACAATATTAGGCTGGCTTTCCAATGCCTTGCTTCCCGGGTTAAGCATCCTGGTATAATGGCCGGGCCGGTTAACTGAATTACCGATGTTTAAAAATTGATACATCTCACCGTAATAATCTTTTGCCCTTGTATTATAATCAGGATCCCGAAAACGCAGTGTTGTAAAAAAATTCTGAAGCGGGTTTAAAGCAAGGTTGCTTTTAAATTCATCATTCAGACTAAATGCCCTGAAAAAATTCAACGGCTTCAATGTAAAAAATCCATACATGAACCATCCCAAAATGAGCAAGGCCGTTAAATGCCATCTTCTGCGATAAGAGAATTTATGTATGTTGATATTTTTGTCTTCAACACCAACATGCGTGCGCCTGAACATCCAGATCATCATGAGCACAGCTCCAAACAATCCAATCAGTATCCATACGACCGGGTAACTTTGCCAGACCATTTGTAAACTCTCCTGTGGATCTTCTGCAAAAATCAAGGCATCTGCATTTAACCTTGCATTGATGTAAGCAAATTGTCCAAAATCCGCCCCATAAAAAAACAATACAAACAATGTCAATATGCCAAGATATACTGTCCAGAATTTTTTTAAGTTCAGGCTGTGAAAAGGGGAAAATTTTGGGTAGATGGAAAAAAGGGCAATTGGAAATAAGATAACAGCGATCCAGCGCAGGTCGTATTTTAACCCCAACATGAAAGAAGGCAATAATTCCAGTACCCCAATTGCTTTGGGCTTAAAGAAAACAACCGTTGCGATCCTGAAAGCCGTAAAGATCAACAGGTATATGAAAAATAATTTCACCAACCACTGGATCGTTTTAGACACCCGCCATTTTATCAGCATAAGTAACCCCTTCCTTTAAAAAAATAATATAGCCAGTAAAGTTAATTTTTCTTTTTGTTGTTAAGCAGTAAATATTTTGCTGTTTCATACCAGGCATCTGTTATACTATTCATTTGATTTTTAATACTATCTTCCGGAAATCCCTTACCAATAATTTCATTACCGGTAACTGAAACAAATTCCTGCTTCCCTGTTTTTAGATTTTTCAAAAAATAATACTGATCAGAAACCAACCCGATCGTTTTTACATCATGATCAATGATAAAAGCATAATGCTGTTTCGCCGAAACAGTTTTTATTTGACCGGCGGGCATCGTATCAAATAAATCCCTGCCATAAGTATTGTTCCGGTAAGCAATTTTTGCCAACGATGCTATAGATGGCAGGATATCCACCTGTGAACAGACTTCATGTATTCTCTTTGGAGCAATGTATTTCGGTGCATAAAATAACAGCGGTACGTGCTCACAGGTAAGCCCTTGTGCAGTCCAGCTTTTTGGGAACATATCAGCCGCATTGCCGCGAATGCCATGATCGCCTACAAAAACAAAAATGCTGTTGCCGAAATATTTTTCCTTTTTGGCTGCTTCCATAAATTTCCGGAAACAAAAATCTGTAAACCTGAAAGCGTTTAATTCTTCGTTGCTTTCAAAACCTACGTTCTTAAGTGTAGTTTCAGGAACATTTATGAATTTAAATTCAGCTTTGTCTTCTACGGGAATTGTAAAAGGGCGGTGATTGTCGGCTGTTTGTATGATGGCGAAGAACGGCGCCTTTTTTTCTTTCAGGATCCCGTTTGCTTCTAAAAATAAATTCTTATCACTGATGCCCCATACATCTACTTTCTTTGCCTTGAAATTATCCTGAGAGAATATCTTCAGCCCGTTGATATTATTCGATAACAATCCCTGGATATTTGCCCAGGTTGGATCGCCGCCTAAAAAATACAACTGTTCATAACCTGAGAAGTTATTGATGATGGTATACTGATCAACGGCTCCCGGATTGCGGCTTGCCGTGCGTGGACTTTCCACGTCGGGTATACCTGTAATGGTTGCCCATACGCCACGTGCAGTTCCAAATGCCGGTGTAAAACAGCGGTCAAAAAATACCCCTTGCTTACACATTTCATTGAAATACGGAGTGGTATTTAACGGATTGCCATACATGCTGCTTTTGTAAGCACTGAAACTTTCGCAGATGACTAAAATTATGTTCGGTTTTTGGGTAAATGTATCTGTTGGAATAACCTGTCTTTCATAATTGAGCGCCCCGGAATCGGCCGATTGCAAGCCTAGTGTTGATACCATAACAGGGTAAAATTTCCTTACTTTTTTTACATCAAAACCTGAATGTTGAAAACTGAGGGTACTGAAAAAACTCTGAAACGGATTCAAAGCTGTGCTTGCCTTAAAATCATCTGCAAATAAAAATGCATCACTCCAACGCAAGGGGAACTGGCCCAGTTTGCCAAAAGTTAAAACCCCTAACAACAAAACAAAAATTGTATAATAAAGACTGTTGGTCCATTTTTTTACTGCAATAAATGCATTGCCTTCAATCCGGTTCAAAATACTTTTTTGTACCCGGGCAAATACCCAAACCAATATCAACAGTGCTATCGAGATTTTTATCATCGGGTATGACTGCATCATCATATTAAATGAGATACCGGCATCCTGTAAAAAATTCAGAACAGATGCATTCAGTTTTTGTTTCAGGTAATCGTAGTGATAAAAATCTGCTCCTAAAAAAATAAGGGTAATTAAAAATATCACTGACAGAAGAACGATCCAAAATCTTTTTGCGTTCCTGTTTTTAAAAGGGTTTATGAAAGGAATGGTACATAGTAGCAACATCCCAAGCCCAAGTATTGAGATGAATTTCGCATCGAACCGGAGACCCAGTAAAAATGCCGAACCGCTAAAAGGGCGATTGACTCCCCTGTAATGAAAAAAGAAAATGAACCTGTAAACTGTCATGATAAAGAGAAATGCCAGCATCACAGCAATTACCCAACGGATAAGCCGGGGTATCTTATTGAAAAAGCCCATAATATTATTTTAAGCCGCTGCTAAATTAGATTAATTATTTTTGGACATATATTTTCAACAACCAATGGCAATATTTGATTGCTAAACTTACATGAATAAACTGCTCGGATTGGACAAAGAATTATTCGGCTTGATAAACGGCAAATGGCACAATGAATTGTTTGACAGCACAATGCCTTTTATTCGCAACCCAAATACCTGGATCCCGTTGTATTTATTCTTACTTGTTTTTGCAATTTTCAATTTTAAAAAAAACAGCACCTGGTGGATATTTTTTGCTGCCGGTACCGTTGTTCTTGCAAATTTCCTAAGTGCGGATATCATCAAAGAATATTTCATAAGATTGCGGCCCTGCAATGATCCCCAACTTTCAGATACGGTAAGGGTATTGGTCACTTACCGGCCACAAAGTTCAGGTTTTGTTTCCTCACATGCAACCAATCATTTTGCCATGGCTGCATTCTTTTATGTTACTTTGAATAAATTCATTGGTAAATGGGGCCTGTTGTTTTTTCTTTGGGCATTGCTGATTTGCTATGCACAGGTATATGTTGGTGTTCATTTTCCACTGGATGTGATCTGCGGTGGCATAATTGGTTTTGTTTTAGGATATTTGTCGGCACGATCGTTCAATAAAAACTATGTTCTAATATAAATTTATGATGGAAGTTTTCATTTTGTTATTATTGATCTTTTTAAATGCATTGTTTGTAATGAGCGAGATTGCCTTAGTCAGTGCCCGTAAAGGCAGGTTGGAAGGAATGGCAAATAAAGGAGATATGAAGGCAAAAGCTGCCCTTGACCTGGCAGAAAACCCCGAGAAATTTTTAAGCACTGCTCAGATCGGTATTACACTTATTTCTATCCTAACGGGTGTTTATTCCGGTGAAAAATTCGGAAAGGAACTGCAACCTTTTTTTGAAGGATATGAATTTACCCGTCATTATGCAGATGCAATCGCAACCAGTATTGTGGTCATTATTGTAACCTTTCTTTCCATAATTTTTGGTGAACTGATACCAAAAAAATTCGGGTTGATCAGGGCTGAAAAAATATCCCGGCATGTAGCCGGCCCGATGAATGTTTTATCAAAAATAATTCATCCTTTTGTTTGGTTGTTATCCGGCATTACAAATCTCATTTTTAAAGTTTTTAATATTTCAAAAGCAAGTGACAGTTCTGTTACGGAAGAGGAGATCAAGGCCATGATATCTGAAGGCAGTGAACATGGAACCATTGAAGAAGGTGAGAAGGAGATCATTGAAAGGGTATTTCACCTGGGCGACCGGAACATCACTTCCCTGATGACTCACCGTACAGATATTGTATGGGTTGATGCAAACGATTCCGTTGAAACACTGAAAACAAAATTTAAAGAGATTGTTTTTTCAACATTTCCTGTATGTGAAGGATCTGTAGACGATATCATTGGGTTGGTATATGTTAAAGACCTGTTGAAAGCCGGCCCCGGAAAACTCATGAAGGACCTTATAAAACCTGCACTTTTTGTTCCGGAAAACAACAAAGCATACCAGTTACTGGAAAAATTCAAGGCAACGAGGATACATACCTGCTTTATCGTGAATGAATATGGCACACTTGAAGGAATGATCACCATCAACGATATTTTAGAAGCCATCGTTGGGGATGTTCCGCAATCAGGCCAGGAAGAATATGAAATTGTAAAAAGAAATGACGGTAGTTTTTTGGTAGATGGCCAGTTACATTTTTATGATTTCTTAAGTTATTTTGACAAAGCCGACTGGATGAATGAAGGTGAACAGGAATTTGATACCCTTGCCGGATTTGTACTTCATGAACTGGAACACATCCCTTCCACCGGCGAAACTTTTGAATGGCGTGGTTTTGATTTTGAGATCATTGATATGGATGGACAGCGTATAGATAAGATCATGGTTAAGATCTCTGATGAAATAAAAGAGGAAATGGGTGATGAAGAAAAAGATACCTGATGCTATTATCCGAAAGGATGATATTCAGGAATTAAGAAAATAAAAACTGTATCAATTCGTGTTTTTCGTGTTGGGCGCTATAAATAACATCCTGCTAAAGACTATAATTTAATTCCTTATGCTAAAGTCTTTGATCACATTTTTACTGTTTTTTTGTTTTGCCCAAACCAAAGCACAAATAAGTGAAAAAGCAGATTCATTGGCAACAGAGATTTGTGAATCGCTGTATCAGATAGGAAGTCCGATAGATTCTGTAAACATATACGAAACCATTGGTCAGCACCTGGGTAAATACCTGATAAAAATGAAAAAAGATGATCAGGAACAAGCTGTAACTAAAATAATTATCCGACTTCAAACTACCTGTGACATTTTTGTAAAATATATGAAGCGTTATGAGATCAAAGGTTGGACAAGAGTTGAAAAGTGCCCAAAAAGCAATGTCAGTGAAAGCGATCTGAATAAATTATTTTTAATACAAAATTTTTATTACATCGAACCAACAGGAGACACTACTATGCTGGAAATTACAAATGACTTTTGGATTGACCATATGAAAGGAGGAACTTACTCAAAACTCTCACTAAAACGGTTATCCCCGTATGACTTTGTTATAACTTTTATTGAAAGCACCAATAGCATTAAAAAAAGCATGAGCAAGGTAGGCGACAAATATTACTACTCTATTATTTCAAAAGATTTAAACTCCTATGAATTATGTACTACAATCCCAAATATCAGTGGGGGAACTCTATTTAAAATATATCTAAAGAATTAACAACACTCAACAAGGCAGT
>JAYSWW010000397.1:0-7971 GCA_043717805.1 Ferruginibacter sp. | reverse complement strand
GTTTACCTTCTTAAAAAACTTGGTTTACGTCCGCTGGTGGTTCACCTGGACAATGGATGGAATTCCGAACTCGCTGTTCAGAATATTGAAAACATCATCACAAAGCTTGGATTTGATCTGTATACCAGGGTTTTGAACTGGAATGAATTCAAAGAATTACAACTGGCATACCTCGAGGCATCTGTTCTTGATCTGGAAGCATTGACCGATCATGCCATTTCTGCAACATTGTTTGAACAGGCAAATAAATACGGTGTAAAATATATCATGGCCGGCACCAACCGTGTTACCGAAGCCATACTTCCTTTGAACTGGCGATATGCAAATAAAACAAATGATGCAGTTAATATCAAAGCCATCAATGATCAGTTCAGAAAGAAACCCATCAAGGATTTTCCTTTGATGAGTTTTCAGAAACATGCCTATTATTGGAAAGTAAAAAAAATACAATGGGTTAGTTTGCTCGACTATGTGAATTACAACAAAGCAACAGCAAAGAAAATTATTGAAGCCGAACTCGGTTGGCGTGATTACGGCGGAAAGCACTACGAATCTATTATTACAAGATTTTACCAGGGGTATATTTTGCCAACAAAATTCGGAATAGATAAACGCAGGGCGCATCTTTCAACGCTGATTGTTTCAGGGCAGATGACAAGAGAAAAAGCATTGGAAGAATTGAATAAACCAATCATGGATGAGGCTGTTTTGAAACAGGACATGGATTTTGTGCCAAAAAAACTCGGAATCAGTAAAGAGGAGTTTGAAGCCATCATGCAATTACCGCCAAAAGGCCATTATGATTATAAGACCGATAAAAAATTAAGGGATTTCATCATTAACCTGAACAGGAAAATATTCAAATAGAAGTGCTTTCTGAGCCCTAACGCCGGTAGGCTGGGAACAATGCGTCTCAATTTCTAAAGCAATATCAAACCATCATGCAATCAGTTTATCATATCATACCAACAACAGGCATTGGTGGTGCAGAGAAAAGATTTATCGAACTTTGGTGTTACCTGCAACGAAATGAAAAGCAATTTAATTTTTACCTGGTCATAACAGGAGAACTTCATGCAGCATTGAAGGCAATTCCTGAAATTGATAAGGTGCTGCAACCATGGGAAAATAAAATAATCATTTATCAAAATGACAGGAACGGATCTGTTTTGCGATCTCAAAAAGAACTTTACAGTTTTGTTTGTAAACGAACTACGGCAAATGACATCATACATTTCATTCTGTCTTTTCCAACATTTATTTTTCCATTAAAGCACAATAAAACCATTTATTCTTTAACGGAAAGCAGCCTGATGAATGTAAATATTAAAGGCAGGATGCTTTATTTATTAAATGCATTGAGGGCAACATATGTGGATATTCTTGATCCGGGCGTTCATAAAAAAATAAGCCGGTACTTTTTTTTCAAAAGAAAGAGAATAATGCTTACACCGGGTAGTTTTGTTGACACAAATGTTTTTAAGCCTTCAGATGATCATCAAAAAGAAAACTGGTTTGTTTTTTTAGGAAGATTTTTTTTTGTGAAGCAGGTGATCGGTCTTTTAATCTCGGTACCTGAAATTTGCCAAAAACTTGATGCCGCCGGCATAACGGATTATAAATTTATTTTTTTAGGATTCGGGCAACAGGAAAATGATATGAAGCTCATCATGCAACAACCTGCATACAAAAGCCTGCCTATAGAAATTAAAAGAACCAATAACCCTGAAAAAATTCTGGCAAGGAGCAAAATTTTCTTTTCACTCCAGTTAAAAAACAATTATCCTTCGAAAAGCTTGCTGGAAGCCATGGCAGCAGGTAATATACCCCTTGTAACAGATGTAGGCACAACCAGGATGATGGCGGCACCTGAATTTTCGTATTATGTACCTGAGAATTTTTCAGCATCTGATATCGCACGCCAGTTACTCAGTATTCTTTCAATGGATGATGCATCCATGCAATTAAAAATGAATGCAGCCAGGAATTTTGCGAACAAAAAATTTGGCATAAACAGTTCTGCAGATTATTACAGCAGTATATATAAAAAACTTATTTGAACATTACCGGGCAGCCTTCAACAAGGGGAGTGATAATTCTTTAATTTCGCAATTGTAATAATAATTCGTTTCATGTGTGGTATCGCCGGTTTTATTGATTTCAACAATGCATCTTCGAAGGAGATCCTGCAACAATGTACCGATGTGCTTTCACATCGCGGGCCCGATGCCAGCGGGTATGAATTTTTTCAGCATGATAACTGCCAGGTGGGCCTTGGTCATCGCCGGTTATCCATCATTGACCTCAGCAATGCGGCATCTCAACCCATGTGGTATCAAAATCTTTGTATTATTTTCAATGGGGAAATATATAACTATGCCGAAGTTAAAATTATTTTGGAACAACTCGGCCATCAGTTTATTACTCATTCCGATACAGAAGTGATTCTGCACGCATGGGAGCAATGGAAGCATGCCATGGCAGATCATTTTATCGGGATGTTTGTATTTGTTATTTATGATACAGATAAAAAAGAAATGATATGCTTTCGCGACAGGGCAGGTGTAAAACCTTTTTATTATTACTGGCACGAAGGATTGTTTTTATTTGCGTCTGAATTAAAAAGTTTTCACAAGCATCCCCGGTTTAAAAAAGAAATAGATCTTCAGGCCTTACACCAGTTCCTTCAATATGGTTATATCATGGCCCCGCTTGCCATATTTAAAAATACTTTCAAATTGATACCGGGGCACTACCTGCTTTTCAGTACAACACAAAAAAAATATACCATAGATAAATATTGGGACGTTTATGATCATTACAATAAACCAAAGCTTGACATATCTGAAAAAGAAGCAAAGGATCACATTGAAAACCTGCTGATTTCTGCATGCCAATACCGGATGGTTGCAGATGTTCCGGTTGGCGTTTTTTTAAGTGGCGGGTACGACAGTACCGCTGTAACGGCCATTTTGCAATCGCACCAGAAAGAAAAATTAAAAACCTATACCATTGGTTTTTTTGAAGAGGACCACAATGAAGCCATACATGCAGTCAAGGTTGCCAGGCATCTCCAAACAGATCATACAGAACATTATTGTACTACCAAAGAAGCGCAAGAGATCATACCGGACATTCCTTTTTATTGTGATGAACCATTTGGTGATTCTTCCATCATTCCAACAACACTGGTTAGCAGGCTTGCCCGAAATGAAGTTACAGTAGCACTGAGTGCCGATGCCGGTGATGAAACATTTGCAGGATATACAAAATATCCGCTGGCACTCGATTTTCATAAAAAAATAAGTATGTTCCCACTGGTTATCAGGAAACCAGCAGGTAAATTTTTAAATTATTTGCCGGATAACTTTCTTAAAAAAATATCAGGAAATTCCGCAGCGGGAATAAAAAAACACCGGTTGTCACAATTATTACAAGAACCACAGGTTACGGCCTGCTCTATTATGGATAGTTTGCTTTCGCAGGTATATACAAGTGATCAGTTGGAACATTTGCTCACTGTTATGACCATCCGGCCTGATTCATTTTTCAGTTCAGAAAACAGGCTGAATGTTTCACTCGGAGAATTGGATAAAATGCTGGCGGTAGATTACAAAACCTACATGCCGGATGATATACTTGTAAAAGTAGACAGGGCTGGAATGAGTATATCATTAGAAGGAAGAGAGCCCTTACTTGATCACCGGATAATTGAATTTGTTGCACAATTGCCTGAACATTTAAAAATGAATGGCGGTAACAAAAAATATCTTCTCAAACAGATCGTTCATGATTATGTACCCAAAGAAATGATGGAACGCCCTAAAATGGGTTTTGGTGTGCCGGTTTTTGCCTGGCTAAGAAGCGACCTCCGTCATTATGCTGAAGAATTTATGAGTGATGCTTCTTTTGAAAAACATGGATTGTTTAAAATGGATGGCGTCAAACATATCATTCAGCAATTTTACAAGGGCGACAGGAATTACAACAGTTTGTTCTGGTACCTGCTGATGTTCCAGATGTGGTATAAAAAATGGATGGATTAACAGGTATCAAATAATCTTTAATGAAGAATATTCTTTTCATTTCTTACGATGGTATGACAGATCCGCTGGGGCAAAGCCAGGTGATACCATATTTATCCGGATTGACAAAGTTTGGATACAGTTTTACTATCTTAAGTTGCGATAAACCCGAACAATACAGGAAAAATAAAACGGATGTAGAAAATATGATAGCCGTGTATCCCATAAAATGGGTCAGCCTCCCGTATCATAAATTTCCCCCGGTGCTTTCATCTGTTTATGATTACCGTATGCTGAGGAAAACAGCCAAACAACTCCACAAAGAAAATCATTTTGATATGGTGCATACAAGACCCGGGCTTCCCACGCTTGTTGCTTTGTGGATGAAAAAAAAATACGGCATCAAATTCCTCGATGATGTGAGAGGTTTTTGGGCTGATGAAAGAGTGGACGGCGGCATGTGGAATTTAAAAAACCCTGTGTACAGGTCAGTATACAATTTTTTCAAAAAACATGAATTTGAATGCCTTGAAATGGCCGATTTTGTAACATGCCTGACGCACTCTGCAAAAAAGGAAATGCTTACCTGGAAAAATATTAAAAATCAGCCGCTAAACATTGAAGTTATACCATGCAGTGCAGATCTTGAGTTATTCAACCCGGAAAATATTAACATAGAATTGAAAAAAAAAATCAGCAAAGAACTCGATATTAAACCGGGTGAATTGATCTTTTCTTATCTTGGTTCTATCGGGGGCTGGTATCTTACCGACGAGATGATGCGGCTTTGTAAAGTACTTTCAGAGAAATTTCCTGCAGCAAAATTTTTATTCATCTCTCCGCACAGGCACGAAATAATTGCCAATGCTGCAGAAAAACAAGGCTTGCTTGCCGACAGGATCATAACCCGGCAGGCTAAAAGACATGAGGTTCCTGTGCTGTTATCTTTCAGCAGTTATTCGATTTTTTTTATAAAACCATGTTATTCCAAAATATCATCATCACCTACAAAGCATGGTGAGATCATGGCCATGGGGATACCTGTTATTACCAACAGTGGCGTGGGCGATGTAGTCGGGATCGTAAAAAAATACAATGCCGGGTTTGTGCTGGAAGGCTTTTCTGATGATGAATTTAAGGTAGTGGTAAACGGCATTGCCGCAGGTGAAATCTTTAAGCGTGATGATATCCGGAATGGCGCAAAAGAATTCTATGCGCTCAACAATGCCATTGAACTTTACAGAAAAGTATATCAACAGGTCTTTAACGAAAGCAATCAGCAAATCAATTCTTCCTCAACCAGATGACCAGTTGTAAACCTGTATCAGTTAATTCCATATATTTTTTTAGCATAGGTTGAATAAAACGGGGCCCGTGGAAAATAGTTCCCACATCATACTTATGATATGCGATTGTATATTGGCCATTCATTTTTGAATTCTCAGTAAATGACCTTACATCAAATTCATATAAATGAAAAGGAGAGTGCATCGGGCTTAAGTGTGTAACGTAATTTGTGCCCCTGAGCCGGTAATACATATTTAACAGCTTTGCGATCAAATGTTTTGAAGATGGAACTTCAATGTGTAATACTGCACCTGGCTTTAACCATTTCATCGCCCTTTGAATACAATCATCGGGATGATAAAAATGTTCCAGCACTGCACCAAAATTTATGAAGTCAAAAAAATTTTCTTCATATTCTACATCTTCCAGCATTCCCAACCGAAGCCTGCCGGGATTTAATTTCATTTGCGACAACGCCCTTTCATAAAAAGGAACCGATGGTTCAAATCCATAAGTATCAAAGCCTGCATGCTGCAATGAAAGCATGCCTTTACCCAGGCCGGCTCCGCAATCCAGTGCTTTCATTCCTTCTTTGAATCCCAATAATTCCTTTGTTTTTTTTATTTGCTCTGCAAAATAATTTTCATTCCATTCAAAAATTTCAGTGTTCCAATATTCTTCAGGTGGTAAACCATAATGATCCTGGATGTTAAAAGGAATGGGCAGCGGGTTTGAATAGATCAAATGGCAATGGGTGCATTTAATAACTGAAACGCTTATGCCTGTTACTTTTTTAGGATGAAGCCCCTGCGATTGATTCAGCCTTTGTCCAAGTACCTTATGGTCTTCTGTTTTAGAACCACACATTTCACAATGCATTACCTGGTCAAAGTAATAATGTTGCCTTTTGGGATTGTTGTGCAGGTTCGGCATTAAATTCGGTTAATTAATTTTAATAAAATCTATTGCTTTTTACCGATGGCATGATAAAAAGGAGTGAGCGGGCTTATCACAATATTTTCCAACCCGCAATTCCGCATCATGTTTTCCACCTGTTTCTTTGAAAAACGTTGTTCAAGCCTTGTGCCGAATTTGTCCAGCGCATCATTCCTTATCACAAAAAAAGATTTGTTATTATACGCACTGAGAGGCATTTTAACGGCAATTTTTCTAAGCCCGATCAACACTAAAAAACGAACCCATAAAACAAGGGGCATATAAATTGTGATGGCTAATAAATCACATACAGGCCTTTTAATGAATGCCGGAAGTTTACAAACAACTTTTCTTATCAGGTCGCTTAACCAGTATAATGTTTTGAACCACCAACCCCTTGTTTCCAGGTTATAGTACAGGTAGCAATAAAAATATCCGCCTTTCTTTACTTTTTTTACACAATCCTTCATGGCCTGTTGTGTGTTGGGTATATGATGCAACACACCAACACTCATGGCAAAATCAAATGTTTCATCATCAAAAGGGATCGTTTCAATACTTGCATTGGTAAGCCTTACATTTTCAATATTACCCAACAGTTTATCCGCTGCAAAAATCGCATTGCTCGGATCAACGGCTTCTATAAATCCAACTTTATCTGTCAGGAATTTTGTCCAGCGACCGGTACCACAGCCAATATCCAGCGCATAAGTATTTTTATGTATGATGGATTCATTGAGGATATCAAAATACTCTTTTGCTATGTTTGCAATGATCTCGTCAGAAAAATCATGAAATTTCAACCACTCGTCTCCAAACGACTGTACTACTTCATTGTCTATGTTATCTCCTTCTATTGAAAATACTGCAATTTCACGGTTAGTGGCCTTTACGTATTTTAAGGGTTCCTGGTTGTAAGTTCTTTTCATACTGGTATGGCAAAAATAAGGGATAACCTTATTTATATGCATGCTAATTTTAACCAACTTCCCTCTTTTATTTATCAATCGAAGATGATAGATAAATGAAGGATGGTTTATTTTACTATTTTTACAATATTCATTTATTAAATTGAAAAATTACAGATGGCAGTCCGTTATTTAATTATTGGCTCAGGTTTTTCCGGATGCGTGCTGGCCAATTGCCTGGTAAAAAATACCGATTGTAAAATTGATATCTGGGATGAAAGGGAGCATATGGGCGGGAATTGCCATACATCCCGCGATTCGGAAACGGGGATTATGGTACACCGGTACGGCCCGCATATTTTCAATACCGATAAAAAAGAAATATGGGATTATGTAAACAGTTTTGGTGAATTTAAACCTTATGTTCACAGGGTAAAGGCTTTCAGCAAAGGAAAAATTTATTCATTGCCCGTAAACCTGTTTACCATAAACCAGTTTTTTAATAAAAACTTTTCTCCAAATGAAGCAAAAGAATTTTTGGATACGTTGGGAGACAGGTCCATTTCCGACGCAAAAAACTTTGAAGAGCAGGCGCTGAAATTTATTGGAAATGACCTTTACAAGGCCTTTTTTTACGGGTATACAAAAAAGCAATGGGGTTGTGAGCCATCTGAACTGCCTGCATCAATTCTAAAAAGAATTCCGGTAAGGTTTAATTATGATGACAATTATCATAACAACACGTATACAGGAATTCCGGCAGATGGTTATTCAGCCGTTATGCAGAAAATGATCGATCATCCAGCCATTAAACT
>JAYSWW010000396.1:0-7979 GCA_043717805.1 Ferruginibacter sp. | reverse complement strand
GCAACTTCCAGCATATCGGCATCTGTTGGGAAAAACTGGAGCGCATCCATATAAGTATCCAGCTCATAATTCAAACAACATTTAAGCCTGCCGCACTGGCCGCTTAATTTTGTCTGGTTGATGCTTAAATTCTGGTAACGTGCTGCATTGGTATTCACACTTTTGAAATCAGTGAGCCAGGTGCTGCAGCAAAGTTCTCTTCCGCAACTGCCGATACCGCCTACTTTTCCTGCTTCCTGGCGGGCACCTATCTGCCTCATTTCAACTTTTACTTTGAATTCACCCGCATATAATTTTATCAGTTCCCTGAAATCAACCCTGTCATCAGCTATGTAAAAGAAAGTGGCTTTTCTGCCATCGGCCTGAATTTCTACTTCGGCCATTTTAAGATCTAATTTCAATTGCCTTGCCATTGCCCGGCTGCGAATTAAGATCTGTGCTTCACGGACTTTATTTTCCTGCATTTTTGCAAGGTCCTGCTCGGTTGCACGGCGCAATATTTTCTTTATGTCTGCACTTTTCTCGTCCATCTTCTTTTTCTTCAATTGCAGCCTTACCAGTTCGCCGGTAAGATTTATCATGCCAACATCAAAACCACTTACGCCTTCAACGGCTACCATTTCGCCTTTCTCATAATAATGTAAAGTGGTATTTTTAAAATAGTCTTTGCGGCTGCCATTGTTGAAACTGATCTCAACAACACGGCAATTGCTTTCAGGGTCGCTGAAAGGCAGGTTTGCCAGCCAATCGTGTACATTCATCCGGTTGCAACCTCCGCTGGCACAACTGCCGTGACTTTGGCATCCGCCCGGTGCTCCTCCATCTTTTGAGGTTCCGCAAGCTCCGCTTCCACATCCCATGGTTATATAATATTTAAGAATTAATATTTAAGGATGGACGGTGGCGTACTATCAGGCAAAGTTGTGTCATTTTAATTCCGAAGAACGGAACGCCCTGTTGTTTTTAGCTGCATATAGTTGTGCAGTACAAGAGTGCGACGCCACAAATGTTGAATATTGTTAAAAAAGCCTGGTAAATAAAAATCATCATAGTTCGCTGCCAAACCGCTCATTCCCATTTCTCTATTGCATCAAAATTACTGATTTGTTGCTAATAATATGATACAACTTAATGGTAAGGGCATGAAAAAGTATTTTGGCATTGGCATTTCGTTCAATAAAATAGGCAGCAAGGTCCAGTTCATGCACAATGGCTTCCAGTTGACTGATATCGCACAACTTATTGAATTTATGCGCAAAATCAACATCAGCCCTGTTATCGGGTTCGTTTTCCTGGTGAATTACCCTTAACCGAACTGCTAATTCCAGTATATGAACAAAATATTTGAGGAACTGTTTTTGTTTTTCCCTTCCGATCTTGCTTATTTCTTCGATCCATTTTACCTGGGCTGCCGGGCCGGTCTTTACAATACTATTGAGCCAGTCTCTTAAAAAAACCTCCCAGTCATCTTCAGCGTGTTGCATTTGCTGCAGGGCTTCGTGGTAATTGCCGGAACTGATGGCTGCAACCTGTTGTGCCTTTTGCATCGAAATGCCATCCCTTAATTCAAGGGCAGATTCAATATCCAGTGCAGAGAGCTGGGGAATTTTTATAAGTTGGGTACGGGAAAGAATCGTTGGCAATATCAATGTATCATTTTCTGCCACCAGTATAAATAAAGTATCCGGTGGAGGTTCTTCAATCAGTTTCAACAATTTGTTTCCTTCCTTGCCCAATAATTCGGGCATCCACATGATGAGGATCTTGTATTCACTTTCAAAACTCTTAAGGCTCATTTTGCGGATGATATCGGAACATTCAAGTGCCGTGATATTTCCCTGTTTGTTTTCTGCACCTATGAACTGCAGCCAGTCATAAACATTACCATAAGGATTAGCCGAAATGAACGCCCTCCATTCTTTTATATAATCGGTGCTGATTGGTTTGTCGCCGGCTTTCCTGGGAATGACAGGAAAAGAAAAATGAATGTCCGGATGAACAAGCTGGCTGGATTTTTTACAGGCGGGGCATTCGCCGCAGGAATCGCTGAATGATCCGGGATTCGGGATACCGGATGCTTGATCCTGGATGCCGGATACCGGATCGGGTTCTCCGAATAAAGAAGGGGCCGCAGGTTCAGGTTGGCTGCCGGTTTTCTTTCCTTTAACGCGTTCACATACATTGTACTGAGCAAATGCCCTTGCCAATGACAAAGCGCCGCTTCCTTCCTTGCCTAAAAACAATAAAGCATGGCTGAGCCTGTTGTGCTGTATCATGTGCACAAGTTGCGACTTGGTTTCTTTTTGACCTATAACCTGGGAGAATTGCATTTCTGCAAATATATAGCTGTTAATCATTAGCTACAACCTTTTAGCAAATGGGTATAAAGTCAGGAGTTATAATTTACCGATGATCTCATCGCTCATTGGCGTAACCTTGCTGGGAAAATATGCAATTATTTTTCCATTTTCATCCAATAAGAATTTATTGAAATTCCATTTTATTTTTGCATCCATCACTCCATTCTCTTCTTTGCTGCAAAGCCATTTATAAATTGGTGCTGTATTTTTTCCTTTAACAGATATTTTTGCAGCCATGGGAAAAGTAACGCCATAATTCATCTTGCAAAATTCACTGATCTTTTCATTAGAGCCCGGTTCCTGGTATAAAAAATTGTTGGCAGGAAAACCTACAACTATCAACCTGTCTTTGTATTTTTCATACAATTTTTCAAGCTCTTCATACTGTGGAGTAAAACCACATTTTGAAGCTGTATTGACAATTAATATTTTTTTTCCTTTAAAAACAGCGAAATCAATGGTGTCTCCATTCAATGCCGGCACTTTAAAATCATAGATAGATTTGTTTTGAACCGGAATGACTTCTTTTACACAATCAATGCAAACAGTTTTATTATGAATGATCATATCACTTGAAAACAGTATTGCAGCCAGTGCTATCAACTTTATCATTGCGCTACAGTTTATTGGTGATCTCTTCGCTCATTGGGTTAACCTTGCTGGGAAAATATTGAATCATGTGGCCATTTTCATCCAGTAAGAATTTATTAAAATTCCATTTGATCTCTGCATCTAATATTCCATTCTGGTCTTTGTGAGTGAGCCATTGATAGATGGGAGCAGTATCATCTCCTTTTACAGAGATCTTTGCAGCCATGAGAAAATCAACGCCATAATTTTTTTGGCAGAATGATTTTATTTCTGAGTTGCTGCCGGGTTCCTGTCCGCCAAAATTGTTTGCCGGAAATCCAACGATCACCAGTTTGTTCTTGTATTTTTCGTACAAAGCCTGCAGGTCTTTATATTGTGGAGTATAACCGCATTCAGAAGCCGTGTTTACAACCAATATCTTTTTTCCTTTAAAAGTTGAGAAGTCTATGGTGTCTCCATCCAATGATGCAACTTTAAACTGGTGAATGCTTTTTGAGGTATCATTGGTTGAAAAAATATTTTTTTCGGAAACAACATTTTCAGGATTATTGTTTGATTGAGCGGCACAGGAAAGAATGGCAGTTGAAAGGGCGATCAGTTTAATCATGATTTTTTATTTTATAAACGTAAAAAAAAGGAAAAGGTTCGCAAAGTGGTCTGGCGACTTTAGTCGCCTGACCACTATTGTTTTTCATAACAACCAATATCCGTTAAACCAACACTGCGGTTATTGTTATCAAGGTCTTTTAAAAATCCGGTTGTTGTTCCCATATTAATTCCGGGAGCCAGCCCGTTTAGACTGATCCTGAAATCGTAATACTTGTGATTGATGTCAATGCTGTCGAAAATGGGATCGGTATTTTTAATATTGGATGTTAGCATCGTATTTGAAGGATCGGCGAGCGCTTTGTACAAACAATGATCGAGTAATATATTAAAAGTATTACTGCCTTGTTTGCTGACCGATACTTCATCATCAACTGTTCCATTATCGCCCCAAAAGATACAATTGCGGAAAACGGCGTTTAGATTCGCAGTTATGGTAACGCCATTTAGATCGGCAAAATTTGCCACAAGCAATACCGGTGTCTTGTGTAATAAATAAGAATTGGAATACGAAGCCACGGTACAATTTGTGAATGTATAATCACCACCGAGCATGATGTTTATGTTTTTTCCGCAATTGCTGATTAATGAATTGTCTGCCTGCACACTGCTGTTGATGCAGAGCAGGCCGGCGTCATAAGCATTGTCAATGATGCATTGATGCAGGATCAGTTTTGGATTGGTATTCAGGGATGGATCCTGGACTACTACAGTCTGGTATGCGTTTTTAATAATGGCATAACTGATGACATTGTTTTTACTGTTTCCCCTGAAATAAATACCAGGCCACGCGGCAGGAAAATCTTTATAAGGTTCATCCAGTCTGTCGCCGGCGAACTGTACTTCATTTCCTTTTATGCCGTTAATTTTCAATGTGCCGTCTGTTATAAAAGCCGCATCTGCATGTAAATAAACTTTGCTGCCGGGATCGATTGTTAATGTAAATGCGGTATCTACACGAATGCCCCCGATGATCACATATGGAAGGTCGTTTGTCCAGACTGTATTTGTTGAAATAACTTTGTTTCGTAGAAAATGAGCATTTTGGCCATATGCCTGCAATTGTACAAAACGATCATTGCCGTTGTAGTTTACCAGGATACTGTCGCTGATGATAAAAGGCAGGTTGGCAGTTGATGGATTTACCGTTACGGTTACAAAAATATATATACTGTCATTGGCTGCTACTTCTATATTGTCCTGTTCCGTTGCAGCAACCCCGTTGATATTTATTTTAAAAGACGAACCCGGGCCACCCATTAATTTAACTTTCGACAACAATAATTTCTGGTTATTGTCATTGAAAATTTTTACTGACTGGGTTACAGATCCCACACTTGTAAAAACAGTATCAAATTTTAAGCTGTCTGTACTAAAAGAAAGCCGGGCTTCGGGACTGGTGATAAATGATTCTTTTTTGCAGGAAAAAAAAAGTAACAATGCAATGAATGCAGTAAATATGAGTTGAACTTTCTTCATAGTAAACAAATCTACAATAATCTATTTACTTGTTCTGGTATTGAAGTATTCAAAATGTTTTGAGGCACAAAGGCACGAAGGCACAGAGAATAAAAAAAATCTAATACGTCCTTTCCTCTGTTCCTCTGTGTCTCCGTGTTTCAATACTTAATTAAAATGTGCCATGACAAATAATCCTTCATTTTGGAACACAAAGGCACAGAGGCACGAAGTCACAGAGAATAAAAAAAATCTAATACGTCCTTTCCTCTGTGTCCCTGTGTCTCCGTGTTTCAATACTTAATTAAAATGTGCCATGACAAATAATCCTTCATTTTGGAACACAAAGGCACAGTGGCACGAAGGCACAGAGAATAAAAAATATATAACATGTCCTTTCCTCTGTGTCTCCGAGTTTCAATACTTAATTAAAATGTGCCATGACAAATAATCCTTCATTTTGGAACACAAAGGCACAGAGGCACGAAGGCACAGAGAATAAAAAAAAATCTAACATGTCCTTTCCTCTGTGTCTCGATGCCTCTGTGTTTCAAAATCCATAAGAAAAAGCAAAGATTATAGTTAATAGATGAAGCTGTTGTATTATTTACTGGCATGCGCCAATGAAGCAAAGTTGATACTTGTTCCGGGTATTCTTGAAATTACCTGGCCACAGGCTTCCAAAGTAGCACCTGTAGTAATAACATCATCTATTAACAATACATTTTTACCTGTTAATGCTCCCGGGTTCTTAATAACAAAGCTTCCATCTACATTTTCCCATCTTTCAGCCCTGTGCTTGCGGGTTTGGGTTTCTGTTGGCCGCTGGCGCAGTACATTTTTGGTCATAACAGGAATTTGAGTGGTATTTTGGGTACCCAGGCAGATGATTTCGGCCTGGTTATAACCACGTTTAAATTCTTTATCGGAGTATAATGGCAATGGAATAAGGAAATCAATACCTGAAAACCTGCCCGATTTCAATAAAGTATTACCCATTATTTCACCCAAATAATAACCAATCTCTTTGTTATTATTATATTTTAACTGGTGAATAAGCTGTTGAATCAATTGTCCTTTCGAAAAATAAAATTCACTGTGGGCTGCTTTGATCTTTATACGCCCGGTAAATATTTTTTCGATCGGGTTGTTTTCATGCAAAGCAAAATTGGTGTGGGGAAGTTCAGCCAGGCAATTGATGCAGAGCAGGTTGTTTTTTTCTATAAGATCGCTGCCGCATCCTGTACATATATGTGGGTAAAAAAGATGCAATGCATCATCTAAAATATTTTTAAAAGTGATCATGGTACGGATGAATCATATTTAAAAAAGGTACTTATAAACTTCTTCTACTTTTCCCAATGCAACTATTTCAATTCCGAATTTCAGTTTGCCCAATGATTTTGCACCTGCCGGCCGGCAGGCAAGGTTGTACTTGCTGACGATTATTTTTTCAAAGCCAAGTTTTTCCGCTTCTGCAATTCTTTGTTCAATTCTGTTAACAGCTCTTATCTCTCCGCTCAATCCAACTTCACCGGCAAAACAAATATGCTGGGGCAAGGGAGTATCTTCATAACTGCTCAACAAAGCACAAACGATTGCAAGGTCAATGGATGGGTCTTCAACTTTTATACCACCGGCTATATTTATAAAAACATCTTTCACGCCAAAATGAAAACCTCCTCTTTTTTCAAGAACGGCCAATAATAATTGTAATCTTCTCAGGTCAAAACCACTGACTGTTCTTTGTGGGGTACCATAAACACTTTGTGTAACCAATGCCTGGGTTTCAATTAAAAGCGGTCGGATTCCTTCAATGGTTGCCGCAATTGCAATACCACTCAACTGGTCTTCTTTTTGTGTGATGAGTATTTCACTCGGATTGCTAACAACACGCATTCCTTCACCGGTCATTTCATAGATACCGAGCTCAGATGTAGAACCAAAGCGGTTCTTAAGGGTTCGCAGGATCCTGTATGCATAATGACGGTCACCTTCAAACTGAAGTACAGTATCAACCATGTGCTCTAATATTTTTGGACCGGCAATATTACCATCCTTGGTTATATGTCCGATCAGAAAAACAGGTGTGTCAGTTTCTTTTGCATAGCGTTGAAGTTCTGCGGCACATTCTCTTATCTGGCTTATGCTTCCAGGGGATGATTCTACAAAAGGAGATTGTAAGGTTTGGATAGAATCAACGATCACCAATTGCGGTTTCAATTTTTTTATTTCCTTAAATATCGTTTGGGTGTTTGTTTCAGTCAGCAGATAAAAATTTTCATTCATTGAACCGATCCTGTCTGCCCGCATTTTTATCTGTTGTTCACTTTCTTCACCACTTATATACAAAGTAACTATGTCTTTGAGTTGTAATCCGTTTTGCAGGAACAGTGTAGATTTTCCAATACCCGGTTCCCCGGCAACCAAAACAATACTTCCCAATACGATACCTCCACCAAGTACCCGGTTCAGTTCAGGGTCGGCAGTGATGATTCTTTTTGCTTCGGCACTGCTTACATCATTTATGGAAACGGTTTTGAGTTTCGACAAACCACTGAATTCTTTCCAATCGTCTTTGGGTAATTTATCGGTTCCTTTATGGATCACTTCTTCTACAAAAGTATTCCATTGTTCACATGAAGGACATTTACCAACCCACTTGGTACTTTCATAACCACAGTTCTGACAAAAAAAAGCTGATCTGGTTTTGCTCATGCAGTAAATGTAGATTCAAAAAGCTACAAAAAAAATAAAGTTTATTTAGTTATAATTTTAGGAAAAGGGGATGAGATAATTATGATACATAGGTAAAAAATGTAAAATTATTTTCAGGAACAGAAAATAAAAATAATTGCCCGGAATTTATTTTTTTTGAAGTGTATAAAAAGTAAAAGGGTCAACATTTCTGTCGACCCTTTATACTTACTAACCCATTAAATTCTATTGCTAAATTACAATTTA
>JAYSWW010000395.1:0-20470 GCA_043717805.1 Ferruginibacter sp. | reverse complement strand
ACATTCGAGTGTTTATATCTGTAATGCTTAGCGTTGTAGTAGTACTTGCCCCCTGGTTTAATCGTAGTCCGCCACCGGAAGCATTTCCTAAAGAAAGTTTGCCTGTAAGATTAATGATAGCATTGCTACTAGTTGTATCACGTTGCAAACGGAAAAGATAAATACTGTCAGCACCTCCTGATAAAGTTTGTGTAACAGTGCCATTCATAGCCAGCGTGATCCTTGCCCCATCTCCGGATGGCAAGGATTCAAATTTACTGCCGGTTAGAAAACCAACATTCCCAAATGCATTGATGGTAGAAAATGTTGGGGAAGATCCATTCATGCTAACAACACCGTTTGTAGTCAGGTTACCCCTTACAGTAGTGGTACCGCCGCTGAAATATTTCAATCCGCCTGTTAATTTCAAATGATAATAAGAAACTGCCGGAATCCTTATCGTGTCCGCCGAAGTAATACCGGATTGGGCAAAATCAACTGTAGAGCCCGTTACAAGGTTATTCAGGAACGGACGCCGGTTATTTTGAATGATCAGCGTGGCATTGTTTAACACATCGATCCTGGTTGCAGAAGTTATCGTATCAACACCCGGTAAAATGGTAAGTGACAATGCAGCAGCGCCATCACCAACAACTACACGGGAACTGTTACCCGCAGATGTAACATTCCATATACCGGTGTAATTTGCATTGGCCTGGCTGATGATATTGAATAATTGATAGGGATTTGTAAAGTTAACAGGAGATGGGCCTGTACCGTCTGTTGTGCTGCTCCATGTTCCGGTATTTGTTAATCCAAGATTTGCTTTTGTATTGTAATAATTCTGGTAAACCCCACCTGATAAATTAACAACAGCATTGGATGCGGCGCCACCACCACTGCATGTAACCGTACCTGTTAATGCACCTTGTGGTGCCGAAGCAATGATGTGTACATAAATAGTTGTGGCACTCAGGGTTGCAGCAGTATAAGGAACATTGATGGATGAGGCATAACCGGAGCCACTGGTAAGAGATACTTCAAAATTTGAAGAGGCGCTGACAGAAATATTACCCGGGAATCCTGTTAAAAAGAATCCACTCAAAGTAAAACTTTGCGGCAATGATTCTATTCCAAAATTGGAAGTAATATTGGTTATATCCGGCCCTCCGATCAGGGTAGGAACAGGTGCTCCACAAGGATTGTTGGGTGAAGCGGTATTCCTTGCAGCAGCAACAACTGCTGTAAAGTCTGTAGCATTGTCATTGTTATCTGTACAGCCACCTGCTAACCTGGTAAGGCTGTTTGCATTTGATCCGGGAATGGGTGTTGGCCCTGTGCCTTCATAACAATTTGCCGTTGATCCGTATCCTACATAATCTGCAATCGCAGCAATAAAGGGGGGCGGGCATTGTGTACCTGATAAAGCCGTTGTGCTGTTTACAAGCGCTACTTTTCCGGCAGTTCCGCTGATGGAAATAACAGGTAATACCGTTGCATCCGGCGTTGGCAATGAAATACCGGTGGCTCCTGCAGCACTCATCTGTATCAGAAAATACTGGCCACTCAGCAAGGTTACTGCCGGCAGGTCAAATTTTTGCCAGGATGTTCCGGTGGCACTTGCATATTGTATGGAATAACCGGATAAGCTTGCAGACGAAGCCCCCGGGTTAAATAATTCAACAAAATCTGCTGTATAAGTTGCAGAAGCACTGCCGCCGGCACCATAAACCTGGCTAATCCTTACCTGGGAAAAAGCATTGAATGAGATTGAGATTAAAAGAATTGTAATTATCTTCTTCATACCGCAGATTTTAGTATGTGAAGATAAATTTTTTGAATGATATCTTATCTCTAAAATCTCATCAATGGTTTCTTTAGTTTATTTTTTTAAGTAAAGTTATATAGGTGGGAAAATGGTCACTGTATCCATAATTATAGGTCATTCCATCCCAGGTTCTTTTGGCGTAGCCTTTAAACTTGCCCGTTTGTTGAACCATGAATTGCTTATTAAAAATATTTGCCCTGTAAAAATAATATCCTTTTTGTTCCTTAATAAGGTATGCTTGTGAAATGATGATCTGGTCAAACAATCCCCAGGCATCCTGGTATGCCAGTGTACCAATACCTCTTCTGTAAAAATCTACCCATGGGTTGAATAAACCTGAAATTTTTACATCAGTCATCTTTCCTTTTGCGCCCAGGGTTTTGGTTACACTTGGGCTGATGGGGTCATCATTCAGATCTCCCATGATAACCACTTTTGAATTTGGGTTAATTGCCATGATAGAATCTACCACTCTTTTATTTACACCTGCGGCTGCAGCTCTTGCAGGGATCGAACGTTCTTCTCCACCAGAACGGGATGGCCAGTGATTTACGAACACATGTATGGTATCGCCATCCATAATTCCCTTAACATATAAAACATCACGGGTAAAATAAGAATCTTTTGATCCGCCCGGAAGTTTTACAAAAAGTCTTGTACTGTAGAGCGGTTTAAAATATTTTGGATTGTAGATCAGTCCAACATCAACACCTCTTACATCGGGGGAATTGTAATGAACAAATTTCAAATTCCTGTTTTTGAGATCTTTGTGATTTACCAGTGCTGTTAGTACCGTATCATTTTCAATCTCTGCAACCCCAAGCAATGACAAACCATCTGGATTGATGTCAGTTCCCATTTGTGAAATAACAGATGAAAGGCGGCTTACCTTATCAAAAAAAACGCGGGTATTATAATGCCTTTCACTGGATGGTAAGAATTCCTCATCATCAATCATTGGATTGTTGACAGTATCATAAAAATTCTCCAGGTTATAAAATCCAATAACGGATGGATGAAAAGATGCTTTTTGAGAATACCCGGTTGACATCGATAACAATGCAATGCAAATCGTACAAATAAATTTATTCATGATAGTTTTAAATTGGCGGCAAAGTTATTTAACTGTTGGCTATTTAAATTATATTAAAATCAATAATATGTTATTCCTGAATAATATTCTGTTAAAACAGCAATAAATTGATACATTTGCAGACTTTTTTTAAAATAAATTTATGAGACTAAGACTAAAACATTGCTTGCTTGTGTGCATGTTAACAGGTTTTTTTATGCCTGCAGCATTTTCACAGGTTGAAAAATCGAGAGACACCCTTCCGGCACGCGACACACTTATTGAATCACTAAAGGAAAATTTGCAGGATAATATCCCTGTAGTTTCTTTGGATGAAAATGACGGTCAGGACGGAAGTGCACAAAATATTTCTTCCCAGCTTAGCGCAGGAAGAGATCCATTTTTGAATGCTGCAACTTTTAAATTCAGTGCAGTTCGTTTTCGCATCAGGGGTTTTGATGCCGACCAGTTTGGTACTTATATCAATGGTGTTCCAATGGAAAACCTGGACAATGGCTTTACGCCTTATGGCCAATGGGGCGGATTGAATGATGTGTTGCGCAACCGCGAATCAACGATCGGGTTGGCTGCAACCACCTTTGCTTATGGTGATATGGGCGGACTTACTTCATTTGATACCCGTGCATCGCACCAGCGTAAACAAACCAGTATCAATTACGCTTTGTCAAACCGCAATTACGTTCACCGCTTTATGTTTACCCATTCAACCGGGTTAAATGACAAAGGATGGGCATTTTCCCTGTCTGGTTCACGCAGATGGGCTGATGAAGGATTTACAGACGGCACTTATTATGATGGCTGGTCATTCTTCGCAGCAGTAGATAAAAGAGTAAATGACAGGCACCTGCTTTCATTTGTAGCTTTTGCAACACCTACTGAAAATGGTCGCCAGGGATCTTCCGTAACAGAGATGATCAACCTCGCCGGAAATAATTATTACAATCCATACTGGGGTTACCAGAACGGTAAAAAAAGAAATGCAAGTGTTGCCAAATCTTTTCAACCCATTGGAATATTAACACATGACTGGAAAATATCTGATAAAACAACATTGGTAACTGCTGGTTCTTTCAGTTTTGGAAAAAGAAGCACAACCGGTTTAGACTGGTACAATGCAGCAGATCCAAGGCCTGATTATTACCGTTACCTTCCAAGTTACCAGGAAGATCCTGTATTAGCTGAACAGGTTAAACAAGAGTTGATGACCAATATTAATAAGCGCCAGATCAATTGGGATGGCTTATATAATACCAATTATGGTGCTTTTGAAGTTTTTCACAATGCGAATGGAATCATCGGAAATGATTATTCCGGGAAACGTTCTCATTATATTGTGGAAGAAAGAGTGATCAATACAACAAAATATAATTTCAACAGTACTTTGAACAGTGCTGTTACTGAGAATGTAATGTTTACCGCAGGTATTACTTACCAATCGCAGGTAAATAATTATTACAAAAAAATTGACGACCTTTTAGGGGGTGATTATTATGTTGATGTAAACCAGTTTGCTGAAAGGGACTTTCCAAGCGATCCGGGTGCAGGACAAAATGACCTTTATAGGCCCAACAGGATTTTATTGCAGGGATATAAATTCGGTTATAATTACGATATCAATATAAAAAAGGGCGCCGTTTGGTTACAGGGTGTTTTTAAATTCCGCAAGTTTGATGTATTTGTTTCCACAGAACATTCTTATACAAGTTTTTTCAGGAAAGGAAATGTAAAGACTGGTTTATTCCCGGATAATTCTTATGGAAAATCAGAAACATATAATTTTTACAATTCAGGGATCAAAGGAGGATTGACATATAAAATTGACGGGCGTAATTATCTTTTTGCAAACGGATCATACCAGTCAAGGGCTCCTTTCTTTGAAAATGCATTTATTGCACCAAGAACCAGGGATTTTGTACAGGATGACCTGAAATCTGAAGAGATAATGGCTGTAGAAGGAGGATATGTAATGAATTCACCTAAATTAAAGATCAGGGCCACCGGTTATTTTGCACAATTCAAAAATCAATTGAATGTATTGACCTTTTACAATGACGAGTTTCAGAATTTTGTGAACTATGCTATCAGTAATATTGGAAAAGTTCATACCGGTATTGAATTTGGAGCTGAAGCTAAAGTTTATAAAGGGTTAAGTGTTAATGCAGCAGCTGCAATTGGCCAATATGTATATAACACACGGCAAAGAGCTACCGTAACAGCAGATAACAGTGCAAGTGTTTTATCAAAGAATATTTTGGTTTATTCCAAGGACTTTTATGTACCTACGCCGCAACAGGCTTATACGATCGGGCTGGATTACCGCTCTCCTAAATTCTGGTTTATTAATGTTAACTTTAATTACTTTGATCAGATGTACCTTGATTTTAACCCGGTACGCAGAACAGCAGCGGCAACGAGCGGAGTAGAAGAAGGATCTCCACTTTGGCATGACATCATTGATCAGACAAAATTAAAATCACAATATACCCTGGATGCTTTTGCAGGTTATTCATGGATGATGAACAGGAAATTCAAAAGCCTTAAGAAAAGAACATTCCTGGTATTCAATGTGGGCGTAAATAATATTCTTGACAACAGGGAAATCGTTTCGGGCGGTTTTGAACAACTGCGTTTTGATTTTGCTGAAAAGAATACCAATAAATTTCCGGATAAAAGATTTTATGCTTATGGCGTTAATTTCTTTGCAAGCGTAGGTCTTAGATTTTAATAAAATAAAAAAACACTTAATAAACTTTTTAAAAAATAAAACATGAACAAAATTTTTAAATTAGTAATAGCAGTCATACTGGTTGCTTCAATTGGCACTTTCAGTGCATGTAAAAAAACTTTTGACAATCCTCCGGGTGCTTCAGATCCCGCAATTGTAGCAAACAAAACGATCAAAGATCTTAAAGCCATGCATACTACAGCAGGCGCTTATGATGTGATCAATACGGATATTATCATTTCAGGAGTAGTTGTTGCTGATGATAAAAGCGGTAATTTTTATAAGCAGCTTTATATCCAGGATTCAACCGGTGGATTACAGATATTACTAGATGCAAACAGCTTATATGGAACATACCCCGTTGGCCGTAGAATCTTTATACGTTGTAACGGTCTTTGTATCAGTGATTATAACGGAACCATGGAATTGGGTGTTAAAGCACTTATAGCCGGAAGCCCTTCTTTAGAAGGTATTCCATCCAATATCATCAGCAGGTATGTAGTTGGGGGATCTTTGAACAACCCGGTTGTACCAACTGTTGTTACTTTGGGCCAGTTAACCACCGGTATGCAGGATAAATACCTTGGATCTCTTATCAAACTGGAAGGCTTTGCATTTGCATCACTTAACGTAACATATTCTGATACCTCTGTTTACAAAAGCACGGTAAACCGTGATATAAAAAATTGTACCAATCAAACGGTGATTGTACGTACAAGCGCTTATTCTAATTTTGCTGCACAGAAGGTTGCACAGGGCAGGGGAAGTATTACAGCGATTTATACAACTTTTGGAACCACCAAACAATTGATCATCCGCGATACCAGTGATGTTAAATTCTATGATGATTATGCCTGCCCGTTACCTCCAGGAACACTTTTATTGCAGGATTTTGAATCAATCGGTGCAAACAACCTGACACTTACTTTGCCAAACTGGAAAAACATCGGTGAAACAGGTGGCATCTTGTACCAGAATGCAGTTTTTGGTCCGGTTAAATGTGCAAAGATTTCTTGTTTCAATACAGGTGCCTCTACTGTTTCAAGCTGGTTAATATCACCTTCCGTTAATTTATCCGGAGCAGGTACAACTGCACCTAAATTGACCTTTATGCAGGCAGCTGGTTTTGCAACAGGTCCAACTACATTGAAAGTGCTTGTTTCAACAAATTACAACGGAAACAATACTCCATCAACTGCAACATGGACCCAGGTTTGGACTACAACTGCCACAACGCCAACAACAGGATTTGGTACTTTTGCAACTTCTGGTGTGATCAATTTATCAGCTTATATTGGACAGAATGTTTACATCGCTTTCAAATATGACGGTGGAGATCCTACAAAAACCACTACTTATGAAATTGATGATGTAAAAGTAATGGCGCAATAAACAGTTGAATAAAAAAAATTAAAAAATAGTCAATAAGCGCCATGCATAAAAATTCATGGCGCTTATTTGATTTTCTGAGGTTATTTGGAAATAAATAAATAAACATTATGAAAAAAATATTTACTCTTCTTTTTGTTCTAACTACATTTTTTGCTAACTCACAGTCCACCACATTGGTGATCAGCCAGGCCTATGGCGGTGGTGGAAACACCGGGGCACCCTATAATGCGGATTTTGTAGAGTTACACAATATATCCGGCGTATCTCAAAGTTTATCCGGGTTGTCGGTGCAATATGCTTCAGCTACAGGAACAGCAGCATGGTCAGGTGTTTTTGCCTTACCTGCAGCCAGTATTCCTGCGGGCGGTTATTACCTCATCAGAATGAGTGTTGTTGGTGCAACAGGCGTTGCACTTCCAACACCCGATGCTACAACCCCAACAGGAGCGGAGATCGCCATGTCAGGAACCAATGGTAAAGTTACATTGGTTAATGGGATTACTGCATTAACTGGTTGTCCAACCTCCGGGATAGTAGACCTGCTGGGATATGGAACAGCCAATTGTTCTGAAACTGCTGCAACAGCAGCATGGAGCAATACAACCGGCGGCTTGCGTAAAAACAGCGGTTGTACAGAAACCAATAATAACCTGGCTGATTTTACAGTAGGCGCTCCTGCTCCACGTAACAGTGCTACGCCCATTTTTGCATGTGGTGTTGTTTCTCCATCATTAACAGTAACAGGAACGATCGCAGATTTTGGAAATGTTTTGATAGGATCTAATTCAGTTTCCCAATCATATAATTTATCAGGGGCAAATTTAACCGGTGCACCGGGGAATATAACAATAACTGCTCCTTCAACTGATTTCCAGGTTTCAAATGATAATTCAACCTGGGGAGCAACAACCTCAATCGCATACAGTATAGCAACCCTTGCAGCAACAGCAGTTTGGGTAAGGTTCACGCCACAATCCGCCGGTTTGAAAACAGGGAACGTTACCAATATGGGTGGTGGGGTAACCGTTGCCGTTAATGTGCCTGTTAGTGGAACAGGGATAACTCCACCAACACCGGTACTTTCTGCATCAACATTGACTGCTTTCGGAAATATTTGTGTAAATTCAACTGCAGGGCCCAATAATTTTACCATCAATGGCGTAAATCTTAATACAACAAATGTTACGGTTGGACCTTTGACAGGATATACTTTTTCAACAGCTTCCGGTGGAACTTATTCAGCATCCTTAAATTTAACCCAGACAGGCGGCACTTATACTCAACAGGTATTTGTAAAATTCACTCCAGTTGCCAATCAATCATATGGTGGGAATATTGATGTTAATGGCGGAGGCGCACCGGCAATAACAGTTGCAGCTTCCGGAGCAGGAGCCAACAATCCGCCGGCAGTAACAACCGGAACTGCCAGTTCAATAACAATTTCCTCTGCAACATTATCAGGTTCAATAACTGATATTGGTTGTTCTGCAATAACTGTTTATGGTGTAGAATACAGCCTTATGAGTGGATTCCCCAATGGTAGCGGAACACAGGTTGCATCAACAAACTTTGCAGGCGGAAACTTTTCTTCAGGCATTACAGGGTTAATCCCGGGCACTGTTTATTTTTATAAAGTTTATGCTACAAATGCAGGTGGAACCACCTATGGTTCACAGCAATCTTTTACAACTGCTACACCTGTATTGACCGCAACTCCGTTGACTGCTTTTGGTGCAACATGTATCAACACAACTACTGCGGAGAATTTATTTACCATCAACAGTGCAGGCCTTACTTCTTCCAATGTTGTTGTTGGACCAAAAACAGGTTATGTTTTTTCTACAACAGCTACAGGGTCTTACAGCCCATCTTTGAGTCTAACACAACCCGGAGGCCCATACTCCCAGGCTATTTATGTAAAGTTTAGTCCTGTTGCAGTTCAGAATTATGGAGGCAGCATACCTGTAAGCGGCGGAGGTGCCAATACCATCAATGTATCTGTATCAGGAAGTGGGATCAATACTGCGGCTTCAGTAACAACAGGTATAGCAACTGTTATTTCTCACGATATTGCTACACTTGAAGGCTCTGTAACAGGAATAGGTTGCAGCCAGGTATCAGATTATGGAATAACATACAGTGGGATCAGTGGTTTTGTAAGTAACTATGGAACAAAGGTTTCAGGTTCAAATATTTCCGGTAATGATTATTCTGTAACACTGAATTCACTGGTCCCTGCAACAACTTATTACTATAAAGCATATGCAACCAACAATGGTGGTACAGCTTATGGATCGGAAAAAATATTTTCAACTCCTCCTATTACTTCCGGACTGTTTGTTTATGGCTCACCCATCCTGCGTGCTGGCAATGTACATTACACATTGAAGTTTATGAAACCGGGGCATTATCAAACCAAAATAATAAACGAGGTTGGACAATTGGTATTCCAAAAGGAAATAATCATCCAGGTGAATTTTATCGATGATAATTTCATCCTGCCTGCAAACCTCAGAACCGGTCTATATACTTTGCAGGTATCAAATTATGAGTTTAAAATGAATAAGAAATTTATGATTCAATAAGATCATGATCAAATAATAGAAAAAGAGGCTGTTTAAGGCCTCTTTTTTATTTAAATGCCTTTGTTTCATGCCAATTGTAAGATTAGCAAAAATCGGGTTGAAAAAAGTGTCAAAATGGCTCTATTTCATTTATGGTAATGTATTTGTACTTCTGTCTGAACAATAAAAACAAATACCATCTATATGCAAAAAGGAAGTATCAGAGTACAAACCGAGAACATTTTCCCCATCATTAAAAAGTTTTTATACAGTGAACACGACATATTTATCCGTGAATTGGTAAGCAATGCCGTGGATGCCACTCAAAAATTAAAGACCCTTTCTTCCATTGGAGAAGCAAAAGGTGAATTGGGAGATCTCAGGATCAATGTCAGTATTGACAAAGAAAAGGGAACCCTTACCATTGCCGATAATGGGGTAGGGATGACCGCAGAGGAAGTTGATAAATACATCAACCAAGTGGCTTTCAGCGGGGCTGAGGAATTCCTGAATAAGTATAAAGGACAGAATGAGAATAATATCATTGGTCATTTTGGCCTTGGATTTTACAGTTCTTTTATGGTGAGCGAAAAGGTTGAGATCATTACAAAATCTTACAGGGAAGATGCCAAAGCCGTAAGATGGGAATGCGATGGCAGCCCGGAATATATTTTAGAAGATATTGAAAAAGCAGAAAGAGGCACATCGATCATCATGTACCTCAACGATGAAAGTAAAGAATTCCTGGAAGAGCACAGGGTGGAAACAGTGTTGCAGAAGTTCTGTAAATTTTTGCCTGTCCCTATTTTTTTCCCTACAGGTAAAGATGGAGAAGAAAAACAGATCAATAATACTTTGCCGGCATGGACAAAAAAACCTGCAGAATTAACGAAGGAAGACTACGAAAAATTCTATAAGGAATTATATCCTTTTGGTGAAACACCTTTGTTCTGGATACACCTGAATGTTGATTACCCGTTCAACCTTACCGGTATCCTGTATTTCCCAAAAATAAAACAGAGTTACGAGATACAGAAAGACAAGATTCAATTGTACAGCAACCAGGTCTTTGTAACAGATGAGGTTAAGGATATCGTTCCCGAATTCCTGATGCTGCTGCATGGCGTGATAGACAGTCCGGATATACCGTTGAACGTTAGCCGTAGTTATTTACAGGGCGACCCCAATGTAAAAAAGATCAATGCACATATCACAAAAAAGGTTGCAGATAAGCTGGAAGAAATATTTAATTCAGACAGGAAAGCTTTTGAAGAAAAATGGGAAAGCCTTGGTTTGTTTGTGAAATACGGTATGATGACCGACGATAAATTCCTTGACAAAGCGAATAAGTTTTTTGTCATGGAAGAGAATACAGGAAAATTTTATACAACCGAAGAATATAAAACTGCAACTGAATCCCTGCAAAAGAATAAAGAAGGCAAGCAGGTTATTTTATATACAACAAATCCTGTTCAGCAGGATGCTTTTATACAACAGGCTGCTGCCAAGGGGTATATTGTTGTAAAAATGGAAACCCTTGTGGATGCTGCTTTTATCAATACAGTGGAAATGAAATGGAATGATATGATCTTTACCCGGGTGGATTCGGACATTGCAGATAATCTGATTGATAAATCTGAATCGAATGACAGTGTACTAAGCAAAGAAGATTCAGAAAAACTAAAAGCACTCTTCGATAAACCCCAGGAAGGCTTGAATTTGAATATTGAAATAAAAGGATTGAGTACAGATGCTCCACCGGTAACCGCTACCAGGCCCGAACAAATGCGCAGGATGAAAGATATGGCATCTATGGGCGGAGGTATGGCTGCATGGTATGCACAAATGCCCGACGAAGTAAACCTTACAGTAAATGGCAATCACCCGATTTTCCAACAAGTGCTTTCAGAAGCCGATCATGATAAACAGGAAAAGATTGTTAAGAACCTGGCAGATCTTGCTTTGTTGTCTCAGGGTTTATTAACCGGGAATAACCTTACCAGTTTTATCAGCCGTAGTGTGGAATTGATGGATGGCGGGAAGAAACAGGTAATTGGATAAAAAATTTCAGCTGTTAACCATTGGCCTGAAGCTGATGGTTAACAGCTTTCTTCAAAATACTTCCTTCCAGGTACTTTAATTTTTTTGTGTAGAATATTTCCTGGTAGCCTTTATCGGTAAATAGTTTTTTATATAACGGGTTTAAGTAAATAACATATATGTCACGGGGGATTTTCTCAAGGCTGATGTCAATATTTTCTATTACACCACTCATGATCATATCATCAAAAGGATTGAATAAAAAAATACAATCCACTTCTGCCGGGATCTCAAAATAAAATGCATCATTGTTGATCAGCTTGTATGACAAAGAAGGGAATTTCTTTTTTGTTGTTTCCAGGTTTTTAGTTGCTTTTTTACACAACTCTATTGAAAAATCGATGCCGGTAACTTTTGTAAAACCATGGTGAGCGGCTACACACATAGTTCTTCCCTTGCCTGATCCGATGTCTAAGAAATGATTTAGCGTGTACGGTTTTATTTCATTGAGAACGGCTTCCAGCAAGTCATAACTGGCCGGCATGTAAATGGTAGCATGGCTGATGTCAATTCCTTTGAACTCCAATTCATGCAATTCATCTGAGCCCGTTGTTTCAATTTCGTATTTTTTTTCTCCCTTGATCTCTTTATTTACGATATGCCATGCAATCCGCATGTTCCAGTTGGAAGCAAGGTAGAAGAAGTATTTTATGTATTTTATTATTTGCAAGTTTGATTGGAGATTTTTTTTGTTGTGACTGATTCACGGATAAATGCCTGGCAAATTGTAACAATCAGTGAATGATCTGTAACATTTTGTTGTAGTGATCAAATTCAATTTGTTGTTCTTCAAATCTATTCACTCAGCCTCACATCCATCACTTTAAGCTGAAGTGTTTTGCTACCGTTCCATTCATTTTCATCAATGGTAAATACAATATCAATGGGTTTCTTCAAGCCCAATAAATAGAATTTGTCCGACATATTGAAGCCGATCCCGTTTAAAACAATATTGTGTTGTTTAACAGTGAATCTTACATGCAGTTCTTTCAGGATCCTGGAATAACCGGTTTCTGTAACAGCTTTTGCAATAAAGACCGGGTGCATATTTTCCGGTCCGAATGGCTCCATTTGTTTTAATATATCAAAGAAAGACGCTTTGATCTCCGGGAAAGATATTTCGGCATCAATGATGATTTCAGGTACCAGCAAACGCTCATCGATCGTAGCAGAAACCACATCATTGAATTTATTGCTGAAGGCTTCAATATTTTCGGGTAGTAATGAAAGTCCTGCTGCGGCAAAATGCCCGCCATATGCAACGAGGTATTCCCTGCAGGCATAAATGGCTTCGTATAAATTGAAACCGGTTACACTCCTGGCGCTGCCGGCAACAAGGTCTCCACTTCTGGTAAGCACTACCGTTGGTCGGTAATAATGTTCAATGAGCCTGGACGCAACAATGCCCACAACGCCTTTGTGCCAGTCTTCTTTAAATACAACCGATGTTTTTCTGTTGATGAGGTTTCCATCCGCATTGATCATTTCAAGTGCTTCCTGTGTAATACTGCTGTCAGCAACTTTCCTGTCGCTGTTATCTGAATGAAGCATTTCAGCAAATTCCAGTGCTTTCCGGTAATCCTTTTCAATGAAAAGTTGCACTGCTTTGCGGGCATCATCCATACGGCCGGCAGCGTTTACACGGGGTGCAATCACAAAAACAACATTGGTTATGCTGAGTTCTTTTTGAATACCGGCTAAGAAGATCAGTGCTTTTATACCAGGTGCAGGATCGTTGTTTATTTTTTGCAATCCGAAATAGGCCAGGGTCCTGTTTTCACCTGTCATTGGAACTATGTCGGCTGCAATAGCAGTTGCAACCAGGTCAAGGTAACAAAGGTATGTTTCTTCAGGTAAAGAATAAAATTCTGCAAGTGCAGTCATTAACTTAAATCCAACACCGCAGCCACAAAGTTCTTTATAAGGGTAATTGCAATCTGATTGTTTGGGATTTAATATGGCAACTGCTTCCGGTAATATTTTATCCGGGAGGTGATGGTCGCAGACAATAAAATCGATCCCTAACGTTTTGGCATAACCTATCAATTCAACGGACTTGATACCACAATCCAGGCAAATGATCAGGCTGTATCCTTTTTCTGCAGCGAAATCAATGCCCATCTTACTTACGCCATATCCTTCCCTGTATCGGTGAGGTACATAAAAATCAGTAAAATCAGGATCGTAAATACCGGTGATAAACTGGTACATGGAAGCAACCGCAGTTGTTCCATCCACATCATAATCTCCAAAAATCAAAATCTTTTCTTTGGAAGAAAGCGCAGCATCGATCCTGTCAACAGCTTTTTTCATGTCTTTCATAAGCCATGGACTGTGCAGGGTATTCAATTGAGGGCGGAAATAATTTTTAGCAGCTTCATAATTTTCAATGCCTCGTTGTACAAGTATCTTACAGATTGTCTCGTTGATACCAAGCGCCTGTTTCAGAAACTCGGTCTTTACTTTATCAAAAGCTAATATGTTCCATCTTTTTTCCAAGTAAGGCAGGATTAGTATTTTCTGTCGGTTGTAAACCGTACCAGTTCTTCGAGGCTGTTTCTTACAGGTGATTCTTCAAACTGGTATAAAATTTCCAGTGCTTCATCGCGGTATGCATTCATTTTACTTTCGGCATATTTGATGCCGCCGTTTTGAATGACTGAATTGATCACAAATTTCACACTTTCCTTGTTCTTATTTTCATTTTTGAGGATGTAAATGATACGCTTTTTTGTGTTTTTATCAACCTTATTTAAGGTGTAAATCAACGGGAGAGTCAGTTTTTTTTCTTTGATATCATTTCCGGTAGGCTTACCAATGTCTTCGCTGCCATAGTCGAACAGGTCATCTTTGATCTGGAATGCAATACCAACTTTTTGTCCGAATAATTTCATCTTAGCAGTAACGGTTTCATCTTTGCTGGTGCTATAAGCCCCAACAGCACAGGCAGAAGAAAGAAGTGAAGCCGTTTTATTTTTTATGATCTCGAAGTAAATACCTTCATCCAGGTTAAGTTTCCGGGATTTTTCCATCTGAAGCAATTCGCCTTCGCTCATTTCTTTTACAGCTTCTGAAACAATGTGCAGGTGATGGAAATCTTCATTGGATGTAGAGAGGAGTAGACCCTTCGAAAGCAGGTAATCGCCAACCAGTACCGCAATTTTGTTTTTCCAGATGGCATTGATGGAAAAAAAGCCCCTTCTTTCCAAAGAGTCGTCAACCACATCATCGTGAACCAGGGTTGCTGTATGCAATAATTCAACCAATGCCGCAGCCCTGTAAGTACTTTCATTGATTTCCCCGTGAAGCTTTGCACTCAGGAAAACGAACATAGGCCTCATTTGTTTGCCCTTTCGTTTGATAATGTACTTCATTATCCGGTCGAGTAAGGGGGTTTGACTGCGAACAGCATCTGCAAACTTTTTTTCAAAAGTATTCAGTTCATCGCCAATAATATTTTTTACAAAATTCATTCAAAAAAAGAGGCAATATAATGAAGTGGTAACCCTTATCAAATTATTTTATTTTTTGACATTTGATAATTTTACTTTTTGGCAGGAAATTTAATGCCTGCAATGATTTTAACGGGATGCGGCTATTTTTTTCTATAGCGCTCCTGTATATACGAAAAAGTTGTGGGTATTAAAAAACTACATATATAAATAAATGCTAAAAAATTTTGGTTTTTAACCTGCATTCGATAAATTTGCATTTAATCAACTCGTATATTTAGAAATCTATCAATCATTAAGTTATGGCAAGCAAAAAGTTAAAACTATTTTTACTGGGAATATTTACGTTCCTGATTTCAGGGCTATATGCCCAATCTGGCAGCGGATACAGTGTTTATGACAGCTCAGTTATTTCCGCAAAAAAGATGCCTCAACAGAATGAATTCTGGAATAATTCATACAGTTTTCCTGCTAAACCAAGGAACATGTGGGAGATCGGTGCTTCTGCAGGAACCCTGATGATCAGTGGTGATGTGCCCATTAAATTCCCAACATTTGGATTTGAAGCTCATGTTAGAAAGGCATTTGGTTATGTTTTTTCTATGAGATTACAATATATGAATGGTACGGGAAAAGGGTCGAGTTGGGTTGCCTCTGAGAATTTCGCAAAAAATCCGGCCTGGGCAGGATATTATGCACCGGTTCGCAGTAATTCAGGGCCAATTGTTTACAGGAACGGAATTGCAGGTACACCGGACGGAACATCTCCCGATGTAATATATTACAACTACAAAACGCATGTACAGGACCTTTCTTTACAGGGTATCATAACGTTGAATAATATTCGTTTTCACAAACAAAAAACAGGTTTTGTCATTTATGGGGGTGCCGGTTTAGGTGCTACGATCTTTGAAGTGAAAGTGAACGCAAAGAATGAAACCGGTGGTACTTATGCTACACAATTCAGGAGCATCCTGAATGCAAACCCAACAAATTATAAAAACCGTAAAGACGTTCTGAAAGAATTAAAAGCTGTATTGGACAACAGTTATGAAACTCCGGGAGAAAATGAAGGAGAGCGTCGTCCTAAAATTGGAAGCAATACTTTAAAACCATCCGGAACTGTTATGGTTGGTTTCGCATTCAAATTAGGCAAAAGGCTTAATCTTGCTCTTGAAGATCGCCACACTTTTGTTAAAACTGATTTACTTGATGGACAACGTTGGCAGGAACATGCTTACGGAGATGCTGTTATTACGAGTGATTTTGATTCATATAATTTCTTATCACTTGGTTTGAACTTCAACCTGGGTGCTAAATCTGTTGAACCATTGTGGTGGATAAATCCATTGGATTATGCTTACAGCGAATTGAACAATCCTAAGCACATGAAATTTCCAAAACCTACTTATGACGATGCAGATGGAGACGGAGTATTGGATGCATTGGATCGTGAACCCAACACACCTGCAGGTTGTCCGGTTGATACACATGGTGTAACAAAAGACACTGATGGTGATGGTGTTCCTGATTGTAAAGACAAGCAATTGATCACGCCTACTGAGTGTCAACCTGTTGATGCTGATGGTGTTGGTAAATGCCCAGAGCCGGAATGTTGTAAGAATATGACTGCTCAGCCTGCGGCAAATCCTTGCCCTGCAGACTATCCAAGCCTGGCATTTAAAGGTAATAACTTAACATTGGCCAATGATACCAAAGCAATGCTGGCTACAGTAGCTGCTAAAATGAAAGCCAATCCAAATTGCAATATCAATATCAACGGATATCCTGAAGCTTCTAAAGCATCTCAGGCTGTTTGCCAGAAAAGGGTAGATGCAGTTAAAAGACACCTGGTTGAAAGAGAAGGAATCAGTGCTGACCGCATTACTACTAACTGCGAAGTTGGTGGCGGAGATAAAAATACAATTGACATTAAGTCAAACTAAATAAGTTTTTTCACTTTTTGCTCAATGATAAAACCCTCCCAATTTTTGGGAGGGTTTTTTAGGCTTTATGCAATACTTAACAACTCTTTTTTGGTCATTTATCGATTTACAGGCATTTTTGATAAAAATCTATTAATTTTGCACTTCTTTATGAGATATATAAAAATCATTGTTCCTGCTTTATTGATAATGCTGGGTTTTACTGCCTGTAATAAATTTGCAAAGATTCAAAAAAGCAAAGACTATGAATATAAGCTTACAAAGGCTGAAGAATATTATGGAAAGAAAAAATACCGGAACGCCCAACAGTTATATGAAGAACTGTTCCCTGTATATAAAGGCACGCAAAAATTTGAAGATCTTTATTATAAATACGCCTATAGTTTCTATCATTTAGGAAGTTACAGGGACGCTGAAAACTTATTCAAAGGCTACCTGGAGGTTTTTCCAAACAGCAGCAGGGCTGAAGAAGTTGATTATATGAGGGCTTTTTGTTTTTACAAACAATCACCCAAGATCGACCTTGAGCAGGTGAATACAGTGAAAGCGATGGGAATGATGCAGACTTTCATAAACACTCACCCAGGATCTGCAAGGATAAAAGATGCAACCGAGATAATTGATCTTTCCAGGGCTAAACTGGAAGCCAAAGATTACAGGGGAGCACGTTTATATTATAACCTTGGACAATTCAGGGCTGCGGCTATTGCTTATGGAAGTTTGTTGAATAATTACCCCGAATCTGCAAAAGGGGAAGATTATAAACTGATGGTTGTAAAATCATTTTACCGTTTTGCCAAATTAAGCATTCCGGAAAAACAAACGGAGCGTTATGAAAAAGTAATTGCTGAATATGAAGATTTTGCAGACAGGTTTCCGGAAAGCACACTTTTAAAAGAAGCACAGAATTATAGTAATTTAAGTCAAAACCATATTAAAGAAATAAAAAATGAGCAAATTACGTCGTCAGCTAAGCGCTAGTACAAATAGTGTTGTTGAACCCAAAAAATTAACAGACCTGAAAGATAAAACAGGGAATTTATATGAGTCAATAGCAATAATTGCAAAAAGGGCTAACCAGATCAATATTACGATCAAGGAAGAATTGCACAATAAGCTCGAGGAATTTGCCAGTCATACTGATAGCCTCGAAGAGATACATGAAAACAAGGAACAGATAGAGATTTCACGTGCATATGAGCGTATGCCGAATCCTGCTTTGCTTGCTACAGCAGAATTTTTAGATGATAAAGTTTATTTCCGTAAGAATGATGAAGATCTGTTCAGTTAATATTTATTGAATTTTATTTTTTACACGTTCTTTTAGAATAGATGTTTTAATTTTAGTCTCGCCACCGGCGGGATTTTTTTTTGTAAAACCGATTGGATACCTGTAATAGTCTGAAAACATTCAGCAAAGCAGAAATCACGGCGGCATTTTACCACAATCATAATTAATAAAAGGAAAATCAAATTGGTATTAAAAGGGAAAAAAATATTATTGGGTATTTCGGGTAGCATAGCAGCTTATAAATCTGCGGTGCTTGTAAGGTTGCTGGTAAAAGCAGGTGCAGAGGTAAAAGTGATCATGACGCCCGCTGCAGTTAATTTCATAGCTCCGTTAACGCTTTCTACTTTATCCAAAAATGAAGTGTTGTCAGAATTATCGGAAAACAGTTCCTGGGCCAATCATGTAATGTTGGGCCGGTGGGCAGACATCATGCTGATTGCTCCGCTGAGTTGTAACAGCCTGGCAAAAATGTCCAATGGCCTTTGTGATAATTTATTAATGGCAGTTTATCTTTCTGCAACCTGCCCGGTTGTAGTAGTACCGGCAATGGATGAAGATATGTGGCATCATCCTTCAACACAACAGAATATACGTCAGATACAGTCTTTTGAAAATCATATCATACCTGTAGAAAATGGTGAACTGGCAAGTGGTTTAAAGGGAGATGGCAGAATGGCTGAACCAGAAACCATCCTAAGCTGGCTGAATGGTTTTTTTTTGAAAGGCCATGAATTTGCCGGGAAAAAAGTGCTGGTTACTGCCGGGCCAACTTATGAAGCAATCGATCCTGTAAGATTCATTGGAAATCATTCTTCAGGTAAAATGGGGATTGCCATTGCAAATGAATTCAAAAGCAGGGGTGCGGAAGTTGTACTGATCACCGGACCAGTTTCACAAATCCTGAATGGAGATTTCAAAACTATAAAAGTTACTTCTGCAGCAGAAATGTATGAAGCATGTCTGAAAGAATTCCCGGAAGTTGATATTGCAGTGATGAGTGCTGCTGTTGCTGATTATACCATGGCCGAGCCTTCAAATGAAAAAATTAAAAAGAACAGTGACAGGCTGGTTATCGAATTAAAAAAAACGGATGATATTTTAAAAACTTTGGGTGAAAGAAAAAGGGCAAACCAGTTTCTTGCAGGCTTTGCATTGGAAACCAACAATGAAAAAGAATTTGCTATAAAAAAACTTCAGAGCAAAAACGCCGATATGATCGTTTTGAATTCACTGAATGATACTGGGGCTGGTTTTGGACATAACACTAACAAAATCACTATTTTTGACAAGGCCGGCCATGAGCATCATTTTGATACAAAATCAAAATCGGCTGTAGCTGCTGACATAGTAAATACCATATTAAAAATTTCGCATGGATAAAATAAAATTATTACTGGCCTTTTTTTTACTGGCAAATATTGCTGAAGCCCAGGAACTGAATGCAAGGGTATCTGTTGTAAGCAGCCGTGTAGGCAATAACGTAAATAAAAATACCTTCACAACTTTACAAACGTCATTGAATAATTTTTTGAACAATCGTAAATGGTCAACAGAAACCTATGCACCCAATGAAAGGATAGAATGTAATTTTTTATTGAACCTTGAGTCAACATCAGAAACAAATGTTTACAAAGCATCATTGACCATACAGGCTGCAAGGCCCGTTTTTAATACCAGTTACCTATCGCCCATCATAAATTTTAAGGATGATGATGTAAGCTTTAAATATGTAGAATTTCAGCAACTGGATTTTAACGAGAACCGTGTTACAGGAACCGATGCCCAGGTGTCGAACCTGACGGCAATTTTTGCCTATTATGCAAACCTTGTACTTGGTTTTGATGGAGATTCATTTTCTCCCAGAGGCGGAGATGTTTTTTTTCAAAAAGCACAAAATATTGTAAACAATGCACCGGATGGAAGAGGTATCTCCGGGTGGAAAGCATTTGATGGTATACGCAACCGTTATTGGCTGGTGGAAAATATGTCGAACAGCCGTTATGCAATTATGCATGATATATATTATAATTACTACAGGAATGTAATGGATAAACTTTATGAAGATGAAAAAGCAGCGAGGGCTGAATTGTTGAATGTGCT
>JAYSWW010000394.1:0-3134 GCA_043717805.1 Ferruginibacter sp. | reverse complement strand
TATTTATGATCTTCTGTTTTAATTTTTCTGTTAGTTGCGGACTGAGTTGTGTGTTTACATATTGCGCTTTGTTCTCTAAATAGTTAACACGGAAAGTCTTTATTTCCTGCGGAATCGGTGAAGTGTCTTTAAAAGAATATTTACAGGTTGCAAAATTGAATATGCTCAGCAAAAAGATACAGGTTATGTATAATGTATAAGAATTTCGCTTTTGCATATTTTCTTTTTTACTACAATCGTTTAAAAAGTTTAAGGGTTTATATCGTTTAAAGTTTTATACCCGACATACCCGGCCTGTAATAGTTGCTTAAAGGTTTTCAATATCATATTCCTTCAGTTTCCTGTACAGTGTTCTTTCGCTGATGCCCAGGTCCAGTGAAGCATCCCTGCGTTTACCACGATGCTTCTTCAACGCTTTTATGATCAGTTCTTTTTCTTTATCTACAATGCTCAAAGATTCTTCCACATCTTCATGTTGCTGAATTGTTTTATCGTTGTGTAAAATAACTGCAGGTGAAGATTGATTGAATGTATTGTTATTAGCGGTTGTATTCAATTCCTTTAAATGGCTGTTGTCCGGGCTGTATACCGTTGCATGTTGTGCCATAGAAGGATTTTGTAAAAGATCGAAAAACATTTTCTTTAATTCATTTACATCTTTCTTCATATCGAAAAAGAGTTTGTATAAGATCTCTCTTTCGTTGGCAAATTCTGTTTTGCTTACACTGCCACTTCCTCCAACCAAAACCGGGAGCCTTGAATAATTGTGTTCGGGTAAAAAGGCTTTCAGTTGATCCGCATTGATGGTTTTATCATTGCTCAACACAGAAATCTGTTCAGCAATATTTTTTAATTCCCTTACATTACCGGGCCAGGTGTAATTTTCCAGGATATCCCTGGCTTCATCTGTTAACTGAACAGGGGGAGATTTGTATCGATCTGCGAAATCTGTTGCAAATTTTCTGAATAGCATATAAATATCTTCTTTACGGTCCCTTAAAGCAGGAACCTTAATAGGTACAGTATTCAGTCGGTAATACAGGTCTTCCCTGAACCTGCCGTTGTGGGTAAATTCCAATAATTCTTTATTAGAGGCCGCAATAACCCTTACATCTGTTTTTTGTACTTTACTGCTTCCAACACGAATGTATTCACCGGCTTCGAGTACACGCAACAGACGGGCTTGTGTACCCAAGGGCATTTCACCGATCTCATCTAAAAAGATGGTGCCACCGTTAACGGTTTCAAAATATCCTTTTCGGCTGTCAACGGCACCTGTAAAAGATCCTTTTTCATGTCCGAACAATTCTGAATCAATGGTTCCTTCCGGAATGGCGCCACAATTCACAGCAATAAATGGATTGTGTTTTCTTGCTGAAAGTGCATGAATGATCTGTGAAAAAACTTCTTTACCTACACCGCTTTCACCGTTAATCAACACACTGAGATCTGTATTGGCAACCTGTACCGCTACATTCAATGCATGATTCAGTGCCGGTGAATTACCGATGATCCCAAAACGGTTTTTTATTGATTGTTGATCCATAATAGACAGCCCCTCCGCCCCCTGAAGGGTTAACTTGGTTTATGATTGTTAAATATTATTATTTTTACTTTGCCTCTTTTCGTTCACTAATCTTTATTAATTTCTTTTACATCATTGTTTTCTATTAAAGCAAATGCTATAAAACACCCGGCTGCTGCTATACCCAAACCTGTTGAATTTGCATTGTCACATTTACATAACAAAACATAAGTGCAGATAAATCCTGTTATCAGTATAATAAATTTTAGAGCAATTACAAGTCTTAACATATTGATTTGATTTATAACAATGCTTTGCCTAATAATGTTCCTGCTGTACAACTTACAATCTGAACTGTTACATAATCTCCTTTCTTATAATTCTCCTTTGGAAACACAACAACTTTATTGTTGTCCGCCCTTCCTTGCAATTCGTTCTCACTTTTTTTGGAGTTGCCTTCTGCCAAAACCTTAAATACCTTGCCCACATCATTTTGCATGCTTATCAATGAGTGATTGCGATAAAGGTTCACCAGTTCCTGCAGCCTGCGTTTTTTTACTTCCAGTGGAACATCATCCTCAAACCGGCGTGCAGCCAGTGTTCCGGGTCTTTCTGAATAAAAATAAAGATATGCCAGGTCATACCTGCAATATTCCATCAGGCTCAGTGATTGTAAATGATCTTCTTCTGTTTCTGTACAAAATCCTGCTATCATATCCGTCGATAATCCGCAATCAGGAAGGATCTCCCTGATACGGTTAACCTTGGAAATATACCATTCCCGGCTGTAAGTCCTGTTCATCATCTGCAAAACCCGGCTGCTGCCGCTTTGAACAGGCAGGTGAATATAATTACAGATATTCTCATATTTTTTCATAGTGAACAGTACATCATCGGTAATGTCTTTTGGATGTGATGTGGAAAAACGCACTCTTAATAAAGGTGAGATCAGGGCTACTTTTTCCATTAATTGAGCAAACGTTACTTCCTCTTTTGTTTCTTCATTTATCCAGTAATAACTGTCAACATTTTGCCCAAGCAATGTTACTTCGCGATAGCCATCGTTGAATAAAGTTTCACATTCCAGTAAAATACTATTGGCAGCCCGGCTTCGCTCACGGCCACGGGTAAATGGCACTACACAAAATGAACACATATTGTTGCAGCCACGCATGATGCTTACAAATGCATTCACCCCGTTGCTGTTAAGGCGTATCGGGGAAATATCGGCATAGGTTTCATCCCGGCTTAACAGAACATTCACTCCTTTTTGCCCGCCATTCGCTTCTTCAATCAATGAAGGAAGGCTCCGGTAAGAATCCGGGCCTACAACGATGTCAACCAATTTTTCTTCTTCCAGCAGATCCGATTTGAGTCTTTCTGCCATGCATCCTAATATCCCGATGATCAAACCCGGGTTTGACCTTTTTTTAAGCCTGAATTCTGTAAGTCTTTTCCGCACCCTTTCTTCTGCTTTTTCCCTTATAGAACAGGTATTGATCAATATCAGGTCCGCTTTATTTTCATCGGTTGTTGCCCCAAAGCCATTTGCATGTAAAATTGAAGCAACTACTTCACTATCAGCAAAGTTCATGGCACAACCATAACT
>JAYSWW010000393.1:0-8073 GCA_043717805.1 Ferruginibacter sp. | reverse complement strand
CCCGCAAGCTGGATATACCTGCCCCGGTCGGTTGAAATCTCCTATTCATCTTTTGAAAAAATGGATGAAGCAATTAAAATGAATCTGCCTTTGATCAGGAAGAATATAGACCCATTGAAAGAAACGGGAGCAAGAACCATTACCATTGAAAGCATGCAACATTGCCGTTACTTGCATATTGTGGCAAAGAACCTGGGAATTATCCCAAATGGAAATGCCGGTTCGGGTAATCCGGCGTGGCTTTTCATTGATGAGATTGAGGTTAGATAATCCGAAGTTTTAGGCTCATCGTTCGAAGTTTGAAAACCAACATCAAAAATAATATAAAAACCCAGTACCAATTGATTTAACGCTGGCTTTAGACTTATTATCTACAGTTGTTAAAAAATAGCATACCATACAGAAAATAATTATCTTCATAGCTTCAATTACATTCAATTTTATATATATTAAAAGCAATGAGAAGATTTCTACTGCTAACCACTTTTTTATTTAGCATCTACACCTCAAAATCGCAGAATTTATCATTTAGTTGCCCCAGGGATACCATTTTGGGTTGCAATACAGCCTGTTTTACCATAAAAGGACAATTTCCGGATCTTAGGTCTTTAGCAACAGACTACACGGTAAATAATGTATCGTTGCAATCGGGTTGCAGGCCTTATATCAGTCCCGGAACACCCGGGCCTTCTACCAACCTTTCAACAGATGACTTTTATTCAGATACTTTATTCCTTCCTTTCCGTTTTCCTTTTTATGGCGCTACTTATGGTTCTCTTGTAGCAAGCACCAATGGGTATTTATCTTTTGATACCACACAAGCCTTATTGGGTTGTGAATGGAGTTTAGCACCTGGAAATGTTCCACAAGGTGCTCCTTATGACAGGGCTTTGGTTATGGGGCCCTGGCATGATATAGATATGAATCCTTCTATTACAACATCCCCATTGAGACAGGTTAAATTTAACGTTATAGGATCAGCGCCAAACAGGAAATGGGTACTTAGTTTTTATAAGATACCATTGTTCAGTGCTACTTGTAATGCATTGATAGAAAATACCCACCAGATCGTATTACATGAAAGTACCGGTTTGATCGAAGTGATCATAGTTGACAAACAAATTTGTCCATCCTGGAATGGCGGCAAAGCAATGGTAGGCTTACAGGATTGGAACCGGACAAAAGCTATTATGGCCCCGGGCCGTGCTGCCACAGACCCTCCATGGGGCAGCGTTGGCATGAATGAAACCTGGCGTTTTATTCCCAAGGATGGAGCAACTTTATACCGGAGTGTTCAATTGCTGGATGGAACAGGAGCTGTAGTTGCAACCGGTGATACCACCCGGATCAATGTAAATAGTTTTGAAGTAATTTTCCCCAACGTATGCCCGCCTGCAGGGAATAGTATTTACGTGATAAAAACAACCTACCAGAAAATAGATGACCCAACTCCGGGTGCAATCATTTATAGCCTGGATACCATCAATGTATTGAGGCAGGCAGCTTTACCGGTAACTGCGGTTATGACCCCAACAACCTGTGGTTCAAACACCGGTACCATTACCGTTACCGTTGCCGGGGGTGTTGGCCCCTATCAATACTCACTCGATGGAGGGGCCTTGCAGGCTTCGAATGTATTTACCGGTGTTACTGCCGGATCTCACAACGTTTATGCTGTTGATGCAGGAGGCTGCAACAATACCGTAACCATAATCGTAACCAGTGTCAGTTCTTTGCCATCAACCGTTGTTATTACGCCAACAAGTTGCCCCGGTTTGAACAACGGTACAATAACCGTAACTCCTACAGCAGGGGTTGCTCCATTTACTTACACACTCAATGGCGGGCCTTCACAGGCAAGCAATGTTTTTTCAGGTTTGGCACCCGGCCCCTATACCATAGTATTTACCGATAATTTAGGATGTACTGGAACTTTATCACCGGTTGTTGCGGCAGGAACTTCCATAACATCAACCAGTGTTACCAATGGAACAAGTTGTGTTTTCGTAAACAATGGTTCAACCACTATTACGCCTACCAGCGGAACAGCACCCTATACATTTACGATTGATGGTGGCCCATCACAACCAACCGGTGTATTTACCGGCCTGGCTCCCGGTACCCACAATGTAGTGATCACAGATGCAAACGGATGTACCGGTACAAGATCCGTTTTTGTCAGCACCGGAGTTGGTGTAACATCTACTTTCACAACAACCAATACATCCTGCCCGGGCGTTAACAATGGCACTATCACCATGACCCCAACCAATGGTACCGCCCCATATACTTATTCTTTAGATGGCAGTCCTTACCAGGCAAGCAATATTTTTACAGGTGTTGCAGCAGGCTTTCATACCGTTACCATAAAAGATGCCACAGGATGTACAGGCCCAAAAAGTGTAAACGTAAGCAATGGTGCAGGTATTTCCGGAACTGCTACCGGTACTGCAACTTCCTGTCCGGGTATAAATGATGGCACCATAACAGCTACACCTACCACCGGAACCGCTCCATTTACATTTTCACTGGATGGAGGCGCACCATTGGCATCAGGTAATTTCAGTGCTGTTTCAGTTGGTCTTCACACGATCATATTTACAGATGCAAACGGATGTACAGCATCTGCAACTGTTAACATTGCTGCAGGCCCGGCTGTTACAGGAATTGCTGTTGCTGTGGCCACCAGTTGTCCAACAAGGAATGATGGAACCATAACAGTAACACCTGGTGGAACAGGTCCGTATATTTATACGTTGAACCCGGGTGCTATTGTTCAAAATAACAACCCGGTATTTACTGGCTTAGCCCCAAATACCTATACAGTCACTTTTACAACCGGTAGTGGCTGTGCAGGAACGGTATCACCCAATCCAGTTGTGGCAGCAGGTCCTTTCCTTACTTCAACGTTTACAAGTTTTAATCCTCCATGTTCCAATATTAACAATGGAACAATAACGATCACAAATCCCGGAGGAGTGGGTCCTTATACATTTGTGCTGACAGGTCCGGGTGGGCCATACAGCCAGGCTGCGGTCACTTTTACCAATCTTGCACCAGGAACTTACAACTATAGTTTTACAGACGCCAATGGTTGTACAGGAACGGGTGGCCCTGTAACCCTTACCACCAACAGCCCGATAGCGACTACGGTTACACTAACCCAACCATTGTGTAACGGAAATTCAAACGGTGTTATTACACTCGCAGCTTCCGGAGGCGTAGCGCCATACGAATATGCATTGAGCCCTTTTACAATATACCAGCCAACAGGTATTTTCAGCGGACTACCCGCCAATACCTATACATTCCGCATCAGGGATAATTCGGGTTGTACAAAAGACACAACAGTTACACTTGGGGAACCAACCTTATTAACAGCTTCTGCAACCAGCCCTACTACTTCAAGTTGTTTTGGCAATGACGGTACGATTGTTGTTACAGGTTCAGGTGGCACGCCACCTTACCAATATTCAATCGACGGAGTAACTTTCCAGTCCGGCAATTCATTTATTGCACCTGCCGTTGGCGCATACCCTAATATTAAAGTTAAAGATGCCAATGGCTGTATTGCCAATGCTTCAACAACAGTGATATTGGTTGATGCCATGTTCTTAACTCTTGGCCGCGATACCACCATTTGTATAGGGCGCTCTGTAAGGTTTGAACCACAGACCAGTGCAGGCACTTCAATATACAACTGGAGGCCTTTGGATCCGGTGGTTACTCTTCCTTCAACCATTGACACCCCTACTATTAGAAATGCAACCGTTACACCTGCAGATACAGCCACCTATATACTGCATGCCCAGTGGGGCGCCTGTTCCAGGGAAGATACCATTGTTGTTAATATTCTTCACAAACCTGTTTCACATGCCGGCATAGACACCGCCATCTGTAATCAGACCTATGCTATACTGAGAGGCAGCGCTACAAATCTTTCCGGTACAGTCACTTACGCATGGTCTCCTGCAGGCTCAGTTCAGAATCCTGCAGCCCCTGTTACCATTGCCACACCAGGCAGTACCACACAATTTTACACTTTAACGGTAACGGATAATTACAATTGCAATTTTACAGTGACTGACCAGGTATTGGTAACCGTTCAACCACCAGTACCTGCTTTTGCAGGGAATGATACCATTGCCGTAAAAGACGCCCCTCACCAGTTATTTGGTAGCGGCGGAGCAGATTACCTGTGGAGCCCCGCTGCTCCTTTAAATCTTGCTACGGCACAAAATCCGCTGGCAACACTGAATCACGATCAGTTGTTCATTCTAAAAGTAACCGATGTAGCAGGATGTATTGGATATGATACTGTATTTGTGCAAGTTTATGTTGGACCTAATTATTATATTCCAAATGCCTTTACACCAAACGGAGATGGTGAGAATGATATTTTCAGGGCAATACCTCCCGGAATCGTTGCAACTGAATATTTCAGGATATTCAATCGCTATGGACAATTGGTATTTGAAACCAACCAATGGCTGAAAGGATGGGATGGAAAATACAGGGGCAAACCTCAACCAATGGGCGCTTATGTCTGGTTTATAAAAGGCATTGATAAAAATGGTAAGATAATAGAAAGGAAAGGCACCGTGTTGCTGGTGCAGTAAGAATCATTTAAAACATTCAATACAAAAAAACTCCGGATGAATTCCGGAGTTTTTTTGTATTCAAAATAATATCGTGGTTAATAATAAAACATTCAAGCATTAAATTCATTCATTTTCAATTATTCTTCCAACTTTCTGTTCCATCATCAGCATATCTGCAACTACACATGCCGTAACAGCTTCCAGTACAACAGGCACACGCAAAGCAATGCACAGGTCGTGCCGCCCCTTTACCGAAAAGTTTTCCATTTCACCTGATGATACATTTAAAGTGTTTTGTTCCTTTGGAGTAGAAGATGTTGGTTTTACCACAACCCTGAAAACAAGTTGGTTGCCATTTGTTAATCCGCCAACGATACCGCCTGCATGATTGCTGGTTGTCTTTCCCTCAACATTTTCCAATGCGTCATTGTGTTCACTACCTTTCATGCGGGCCGCAGCAAAACCTGCACCGAATTCAATCCCTTTGATAGCGGGGATGGCAAACACCGCATGACTGATCAGCGATTCCACAGAATCAAAGAATGGTTCTCCCAGTCCAACAGGCAAACCATCTACCCTACATTCTATTATCCCTCCAATACTATCTTTAGCATCCATGCCTTTTTGCAGTCCTGCTTCAATATCTTTTTCTCCACCGATCTCCAAAATGCCGGCTTGGCAAACAATAGAGGCTTTTCCTTTTTGTGATAACGCAAGTATCTTCTTGGCTACTACACCTGCTGCAACCAAACATACTGAGAGCCTTCCGCTGAAATGCCCGCCACCACGATAATCTTCAAAACCGGCAAATTTTTTAGAGGCTACAAAATCTGCATGGCCTGGCCTGGGGATATCACGTTGCTTTTCATAATCGGCACTCCGGGTATTGTTGTTCTCAAAAATAATGGTAAGTGGTGCCCCTGTTGTTTTACCATAGAATAAGCCTGATAAAAAAATGGGTAGATCATCTTCCTTCCTGGGAGTGGTTCCTTTTTGCACCCCTCCTTTTCTTCTTTCAATATCGGTTTCAAAGTCAGCCGCAGTCAATGGCAAACCTGCCGGGCAACCATCAATTGTAATTCCAACTGATGGCCCGTGTGATTCTCCAAAAATCATAAGCCTGAAAATTTTTCCAAAACTATTCATCCACTAAATTTTTATTGATCTGATAAAGATACAGCAGCTCCAAGCATTTGCAAATGATTATAAAATTCCGGATAAGATTTGTTGATGGCTTCTGCATCGTGGATCATGACTTTCCCTGTGGCACCCAATGCAGCAACGGCGCATGCCATGGCGATCCGGTGATCGTGATGTGATGAAACATCAGCCGCTTTTATTCCGGTTCCACCATGAATGATCATATCATCTTCTTTTAATAATATTTCAATGCCCATTTTACCAAAAACATCCCTGAGTGTTTCCGCCCTGTTGCTTTCCTTACCGGATAACCTGGAAACACCCTTGATAATAGTTGTGCCTTTACAATATGCTGCCAATGCTGTTAAGGGAGGGAACAGGTCGGGGCAATCCGTTGCATCAAAATCAAATGCTTTTAATGTACCCTTGTTGTTTACCAATATGCAATTTCCTTCCACCTGTAAATTGGCACCGGATTCAATCATTACATCAATAACAGCCCTGTCGGCCTGAGCTGAAAAAAGATCCAATCCTTTTACCCGAATATCACCTGCAATAACACCTGCAACCAACAGGAATGCAGCACCACTCCAGTCAGCTTCTGTGTGATAAATAATTGTATTGTGCATCTGCACGGCAGGTACAATATAAAATTTTGAATATTTATCATTCACTACCTGGTAACCGAAATGTTTCAACATCTGCAGGCTGAGATCAATGTATGGCTTACTTGCAAGGTTTTGAACATTAATGACAACTCGTTTTTCTGCTCCCTTAGCAAATGCAAACAATAAACCGGTAAGGTATTGTGAACTCTGAGAACCATCGATCGTAATATCAGCCGGGGTAAGTGGGCCTTTTAGTTTTACCGGCAGAAATCCATGATTGGTTTTAGTTTTAATATTTAATAAAGGAAAAATTTCATCGAAAAAATGAAAAGGCCTTTTTAATAAACTACCATTGCCATCAAGGATGATCTCATCATGGCTTAAAGCAACAATTGCTGCAAACATCCTCAATGACAAACCGCTTTCTCCGCAATCAATTCGCCCTTTAAAATAAATATCCCCTGCACTTTTTACAACCATGAAATCATTCTCATATTGAATGGCTGCGCCCAGTTGCTTAATAATATTTATAGCTGCAAGGTCATCATTGCTTTTACCCGGGTTGTAAATGATCGTTTCCCCTGTATTAAGCAAAGCCAATGCACAGGCACGTTGCATCGCACTTTTACTTGCAGTAGCAGTAACTGAACCATGAATAGCAGATGGTAAAATGGTTGCAATCATCAGAGAAGGTTTTTTATATTGTCCTTCAGGTATTGCATGCTAACCGGTTTTGCTTCTGCTTCACCTATCTTGTTCAATAAAACAAACTGCATATTTTCTCCTTCTCTTTTTTTATCCATTTTTAAAACCTCGTACACTTTATTGTAATCCGTTTCAATATCTACAGGTAAATGATACCTGGAAAGCAGTTTCACCACGCGTTCTGCATCCTGGAAATGCAACCCGTTGATTTTTTCTGATAAGTTACATGCTGCAACCATGCCAATACTGACTGCATAACCATGAGGCAACTTATGCAGGTTCTCTATGGCATGCCCGATCGTATGCCCGAAATTCAATAATTTTCTGTCTGCCTTTTCATATTCATCTGCTGTTACAATTTCCATTTTGATATTTACATTTTGCTCTATCAACGTTGCAATCAATGTAATATCTGCTTGTATGCTATGCATTGTATATCTTTCCAGGATATTGAATAACAATTTATCTTTTATGCAGGCATGCTTAATGATCTCTGCAAAACCATTGATCCATTCTTTTACTGGTAGTGTATTTAAAAAGCTGTAATCGTATAAAATAATATCCGGTTGGTAAACAGTTCCCACCATATTTTTATAAATACCAAGGTCAACACCGTTCTTGCCTCCAATGGCCGCATCTACCATCCCCAAAACGGAGGTTGGCACCAGGGCGAGCCTTGTTCCCCGTTTAAAGATACTGGCAGCATAGCCCGCTATATCTGTTACAACACCTCCGCCAATTCCTATGATAAGGGTTTGTTTGTCAACTTCCATTTCCAGTAATTCCTGGATGACCCTGTCAACAGTTGACTGCTTTTTATTTGCTTCTCCTGAATCAATTATTATTAATCCAAAGCCATTCATTTTTTCTTTATGAAGATTATACACGTTGCTGTCTGTTATTATAACAGCATGCTCTTTTTTACAGTTGATCGTTGCTTCATCAAAGACCCCGTCAAAAATACAGGTGACTTTTTTTTGTAAAAACTGGTATTCAACTTTCCTCATAAAACTATTTGA
>JAYSWW010000392.1:0-3155 GCA_043717805.1 Ferruginibacter sp. | reverse complement strand
CTACAAAAGCGAATGTACGTACAGCCCATGCAGCCCGCACAAGTTTAAGAAAGGCACTCAATGTATCTTTCACAGGTGGCTCCGTGATGGGGGTTGGTGTTGCCGGCCTGGCAGTACTGGGACTGGGTGGATTGTATATTGTATTGAAACAGATCTTTGCGCCACATGCGACAATGAATAGCACGGAAATGTTACAAACCATTGAAATATTAACCGGCTTTTCTTTAGGTGCTGAATCCATCGCATTGTTTGCACGTGTGGGTGGAGGTATTTATACCAAAGCTGCAGATGTAGGCGCCGACCTGGTTGGTAAAGTTGAAGCCGGCATTCCTGAAGATGATCCCCGCAACCCCGCGACCATTGCGGATAATGTGGGTGATAACGTAGGTGATGTTGCAGGAATGGGAGCAGATCTTTTCGGGTCTTATGTAGCCACCGTGCTGGCAACAATTGTTTTGGGTCAACAAACTATTATTATCGGAGGTTCAGATGCTCTTGGTGGCTTCTCACCTATTATACTTCCAATGCTTATAGCCGGTGTTGGTATCCTGTTCTCAATTGTAGGAACTTTATTTGTACGTATCAGCGATTCTGCAGGTATCAATACAAAGACTGTTCAAAATGCTTTGAACATGGGTAACTGGGGGGCTATGATCCTGGCAGCAGCAGCAGCTTTGGGACTGGTTTATTGGCTATTACCTGAACACATGGAATTACGTGGAATACCTTTTACAAAATGGGGTGTAATGGGTGCCATACTTGTAGGCCTTGCAGTTGGCGCTTTAATGAGCATCATCACTGAATATTATACCGCTATGGGCAAACGCCCTGTTTTGAGTATCATCCGTCAGTCTTCAACAGGTCATGCGACCAACGTAATTGGCGGCCTGGCAGTTGGAATGGAATCTACCTTTTTGCCAATTTTGGTTTTGGCAGGTGGCATCTGGGGTTCTTACGAATGTGCAGGTCTTTATGGTGTTGCAATTGCAGCAGCAGGTATGATGGCAACAACAGCCATGCAATTGGCAATTGATGCATTCGGGCCTATTGCAGACAATGCAGGCGGTATTGCTGAAATGAGTGAATTGCCTCCCGATGTTCGTGAAAAGACAGATGTGCTGGATGCTGTTGGAAATACAACGGCAGCTTCCGGAAAAGGCTTTGCGATCGCTTCTGCTGCATTGACAGCATTGGCTTTATTTGCAGCTTTTGTTGGTGTTGCAGGAATCAATGGAATTGATATTTATAAAGCAAATGTATTGGCCTGCCTGTTTGTAGGCGGAATGATCCCTTTTATATTTTCATCACTGGCCATTCGTGCAGTTGGTGAAGCTGCCATGGCAATGGTTGAAGAAGTTCGTCGCCAGTTCCGCACCATTCCCGGAATAATGGAAGGTACCGGGAAACCTGAGTATGATAAGTGCGTAGCCATCTCCACTCAGGCTTCTCTCAAAAAAATGATGTTACCGGGTGCCATTGCGATCATTTCCCCATTGATAATAGGTTTTATGCCCGGACTTGGTGCAGAAGCGTTGGGTGGGTTCCTGGCAGGTGCCACTGTTACCGGCGTTTTGATGGGGATGTTTCAAAACAACGCAGGAGGTGCCTGGGACAACGCTAAAAAATCTTTTGAAAAAGGAGTTGACATCAATGGAACCATGTATTACAAAAAATCAGAACCACACAAGGCTTCTGTTACCGGTGATACAGTGGGTGATCCATTCAAAGACACTTCAGGTCCTTCTATGAATATCCTTATCAAGCTGATGAGTATTGTCAGTTTGGTAATTGCCCCTACCCTTGCCGGTATGCATGGTAATGATCACGTGGCAGGAATCATCAATAAAAAAACAACAGTCGAGAAATCGATCAGTGTGCTAAATGAAGACAATACCAACACATCTGAAAAAGGCAACCAGGAACATATTAAGATTGATACAGATAAAATTGTTGATGCCCTTGCAAATGAAGGCTTGCTTGATAAAGAACAATTTGACCTAACAGTGGATAATGGAAAAATCATCATCAATTCTGTTGAACAACCTCAAGCAGTAAAAGAAAAATTTTCTTCTTTAACAAGTAAATTTGGCAGTTCAGTAATAAGACTTCATACAGAGAAAAAATAAATTATAGAGTAATTATTTAAGTTTATATAATTCACACAAAAGACCGGCTTTATGCCGGTTTTTTCATGCTGTATTTTTATTGGCTTTGTTATTGGCTATTGATATTAGCACTTAGCAACCTACCCATGAAAAAAAAACTTACTCTGATTTATTTTATTCTTCTTAATTCTTCAGCATTTACCCAAACATCCAACTTCACCTGGCAGAGTATGAATGGACCGGCCTGTACGCCTTCTTCCATTAAATTCACCCAGGTTTCCTCAGGAACTCCTACTGGATATATCTGGTTATTTGGAAACAACACCGGAAGCAACAGTGCAAATCCAACAGCATCATACTCAACCTCGGGTACCTTTACTGTTAAACTGATCGTTATATATAAGAAAAGCACGGTAACGGTTAGCAAAACAATTGTTATCAATCCCGCTGTTGTTGCACGTTTTGTAATCGACCGGAATAATATATGCACTCCGGGTACGATACGTTTCACAGCAAATCAATACCAGAATATTTCTTCCTATGAATGGAATTTTGGAGACAATACACCCGTTGTATCTACTACAAATGCAACGATTGCACATAATTTTTCAAGCTTTGGAAATTATCCTGTTTCACTTAAAGTAACTGTTAATACCGGTTGTAGTGCTCAGTCATTTACAACAATTGATGTTAAAAAGCCCATCATAAATGCAACCGTTTCACGGGTTTCAGGTTGTATCCCGGCGATGGTTCGTTTTAATGCAACCACACAGTTACCGATATTGGCAACAGTATCAAACTATGCATGGAATTTTGGCGATGAAAGTCCTGTGGCAAACACTACAACAGCTTCTGTTTCTCATACTTACATGGCTGCAGGAAATTATACGGCAAGCCTTCATATCATTACCAATGAAGGTTGTTCTGCCGATTATACTTTTCGACAGATATCTTTTGGAACGCCCCCTACTAACCACATCGCTTATGCTAAAAAAACGACCTTCTGCGGTTCGGAAGCTCCTTCGTTTGTTTCCAAAGCAGTCAATGCCA
>JAYSWW010000391.1:0-8091 GCA_043717805.1 Ferruginibacter sp. | reverse complement strand
CCAGCACAGTTGCTGTTATTTCCGGCAGCAACTGACCGTATTTTTTGATCTTATTATCTGCAATAACTGTAATATTCTTTTTAACTATACTGAAAAATTTCAAGGTATCGCTGCTGCCTCCGTCAAGACCGCTCGAACTAACAGGCGGAGTATATACGCTGATCGCCGGATTGCCGATAAACGGAGGGATGACAGCTGTGGCTGTGGTTGAATTCACATAGGTGGTTGCCAGTGTTGAATCCCTGAATTTGATCACTGAGGAAGGGCTTATGTTCAATCCGGTTACGGTCAGTGTAAAAGTATTTAAGCCCGGTGTTGGAACTGAAGCTGGAACCAGTAACTGAATCAGTGTTGGATTGGGTTTGGCAAAAGTGCGCATGGCGGCATCGGCATTTATAAACCCATATCCTGATTGAAAATCAAATCCCGTGCTGTACATATCAGTAGCCGTACTTTGAAGGATGGTTCTTATTTCACCCGGAGCTGTTAAAAGTTGATTTGAGAATTTCTTTTTCCCTTCCATGATCAACGCAGCAATTGCTGCAGCATGAGGTGCGGCTGCAGAAGTACCAAAGAAATTAGAATACCCGTCAGTTGAACCGGCATCAAAATCCTGTCCCATTTTTACAGTTGTATTTACACCGTCGGGAGCAACCAGTTCCGGTTTATTTCTTACAATACCCCCAACCATAGTACCACCAATTGAAGAGAATGACTCTATCACAGGAGTTGCAAAAGGAGGTGCTTTATCATAACGCACTGCACCAACTGCAATTGCTCCTGCTGCATTTGCCTGGCCAACAATGGTTGAATTGCCGGTTGCAGAAAATTCATTAAAAGTAATATCTGTGGTTGCATCACCGGTTAAACTGATGATAATATATTTAAACCTTGCGGGGTTACTTCCGGTTGTTTTGTTTGTAATGAATATATTGGTTGTTGTGGTAACATTTGTATCCAGTAATATGAATTCAATCGGGTCACCATTTGTGTTATTCCTGTTGTAACCAACCAGTGCAGTACCATTGGTATTGGGGGTCAGGTAAATATCGAGGTCATATTTTGTACCTCCGTCTGAAGTTTGCCCAAGCGAATAAATATCGTCTAACCATTGCAGCACGATGATATATTTTCCAGGTTTAAAAGTTACATTCTGGAAAATATCTCCCCCTCCAAAATCATGTGCGGTTCCTGAAGATCCGCCAGGTGCAGCCACAGCGTTGTATGAATTTTCGTATGACTTATTAGAAAAATTACCGGCAGCAGAAAAATAACTGGTTCCTGTAGCAACAACATTGTCAACTGCTTGTGCAACCACTCCATCCTTTAAAAATGGTTCAGTGATGTAAGTCAGGTCATCCACAATTACATTACAACCTGAATCACGCAGGTCTGTAATTCCTTTTGCAAAATCACCGGCTGTGTTAAACCCGGTTCTAAAATAGAGTTCTGCTTTTGGGGCGATGTCGTGAACGATCTGCAACATTGCCCGACCTTCATCTGAACTTTTAAATGCATAATCCTTCAATACATGCACTGGCAACAAATTGCCATTTGGATTTCCGGGACCCGGAAGGTCACCGTTCCCGATATCCTGAGATTCGGTATTTGTGATCGGGCTTGTGGTAGCAGTTGTAATTGTTTTATAACTATTCGACATCACGCCTATCTTCACAGATTCTCCTTGCAGTTTATAACCCAATCGCACCATATCCGAGCGCAAAGGAACATCTCCGGCAGTAGAAACAATTCCGGCTTTAAATACGGGTTTGTAATATGGCCTTACATAATCTATATAAGTTGTGAGCAAATTCAGGGAAGGCAGTTTGCTGATCTTAAACATGCCCGTGATAATAAAACCGCTGTTGCCGTTGCTGATGATGTCTGACAATCCATAAGTGGCTGTTGTTAACAAGGCAAGTGTTGCGGCATATTGCCCTTCTTTTGCAATCACATCTATCATGATGCTGTCATTCGAGATCACAAAGAATGGAGATACGGGATTGTTGATATTAAAATTCTGAAAAACAGAACTCAATTCTGAACCGATCAGGTTATTGACTTTTGCAGTTACGATAGCTGTATCCGTTGCATAACAATCAGTTGAAGATGCCACTGTTAATACATAGGTCCCGGAAGCTGAAACAGAAATGCTTGCTGCGTTTGCAGCGGATGAAATCACACCACCGTTGATTGCCTGCCAGGAAAATGCAGCACCGGATGTTGTTGATGTACCGGTTAAAGTAGTTTGCCCTGAAAAATTCAATGGTTTGTCGATCCCGGCATTTGCATTGGGTGTATTACATTCTGAATAAGGAGCATAAATAATATTTACACCCGACTGAATATTTACCTGCAATCCACTCCATAGAGCCCCTGTTATATTGGAATTCCCTGAACCTGAACCGATATTGATGGTTCCATAAGGAGCCCAAACAGTTCCCAGCCATTTGGTAGCTGCACTGCTGGAAGAACCATTGTCAATATTAAAACTGCAGGGACCGGTACCATGTACTTCTGTAAAGATCCGGGTAGCGCTTCCACCGTTTATTATGCTAACATTGATCTTACCCAGGTTAACATTGTTGTGAACATATATTTTAAAAGTACCGGTCGCATTATTCTGAAAATTGAAGATGAAATTATTTGTACCTCCTGTATTAACGATCTGTTCAAAAACATAAACACCTGTACCATTGAACGTGAGTGTTTTGTTGCCTGAAAGTTTTATACCCTTATATGCACCCGGTGTAATGGTTGTTGTTGCATTGATATCTGCAACATTTGCAAATGCAGGAAAAGCTATGATGGCCGGCATTTGTGGCAATCCGGGAAGTGACGGGGTTCCTGTTACATTTCCTCCGGCCGGTGTTGGCCCGCTGTAAGTTGTTCCGGCAGGATGTGTAACCCTTCCGTTGACAGTTCCACTGCTTACCACAATATTTCCATTGACATCAATGTTTCCCGAAAGGTTTGTTCCGGACCCAATGGAAAGGATTGTACCTGCTGTTGCTGATGAATTAGCCGCTGTTATTTTACCGGTAACTGAATTATTGCTTGCCAAATTTGCTGTTCCGCCGGAATATATGTTTGCATAGATAAACGCTGAACCAGTTGATTTTACCAATTTATAACTGCCGATCGAACCTCCCTGGATATTAGCAGAAGAACCCATTTGAATATATCCTGTAGCATAGGTGCTGTTTCCGCCAAAGAGGACATAATCCTTCATAGTGGTTTGTTGTGCTACCAGCCCGGAACTATAATAAAGAACCGGAAGGATCATCATGAAATACAATTTGAACTTAATGAAGGTTAAACTCGTTTTCATAATTATTTTTGTTAAATAGTTATTTGAATGTTATTATGATAACATAACACTTAGATTATTAAAAAACAATAAATTGCCGGAGATTTCTGAGGTTAAAATGGTCTTAGCCTGGATATGAATTATTGAAAAAGAAAAAAAATGGCACTTTCTATAGGAATGGATTTTAAGAAGAATCTTGATTGAATGGTAAATATATTAAATTTATAGGATATTTTTTAATAAATTATTTATCCGTTTTGAACTGAAAATCACACATTGAATTAAATTATCAGTTCAAATGCTGCTGAAAATGGTATATTTCATATTATTATGAAACTCTTTGGCCTTGTTACAAAAACCAAATAAAATATTTGTTTACAATCGATTTTACCTTTTATATTAAAATAATTTTTATTATAATTGTGTGACGTATGCCTTCGAAAAAAATATATGATGCGATTCGATCTTTGGTCCTGGATAAAATGAAAAATTTACCCGCTGACCTTACCTATCATAGTATAGAACACACGTTAGATGTAGAAAAACAAGCTGTAAGGATTGCTCTATCGGAGAAGGTTAGTAGCAAAGAGGAAATTTTTCTTTTAAAAGTGGCCTGTTTGTATCATGATATTGGTTTTCTGACAATCTATATTGGCCATGAGAAAGCAGGATGCAAACTTGTAAAGGAAGAGTTACCGGGTTTAGGATTTACAAAGGAACAGGTTAATATCATTTGTGGATTGATCATGGCTACCAGGATCCCGCAAACGCCTTTAACCAGACTGGAGAGAATCATTTGTGATGCAGACCTGGATTACCTTGGAAGAAATGATTATCCAACCATCAGCCACAACCTTTTTTTAGAATTAAAAGCGAGGAAAATGATAAAAACGGAAATTGAATGGTTCAGGATCCAGGCCGGTTTTCTTAAAATGCATAAATATTTTACCAATACCTGTAACCAACTCAGGGAAAAGAAAAAATTAAAACACCTTGAAATGATTGAATCGGGATTGGCAAGAAAATAACACCCTCTGTAATATAATATCAGTTACCCCTTGCAGCTTTTTCATTGAGTTGCCTCAAGCGGTTACATAGAATCTTAATAAATCCCCTTGCAACTTCAGGCCTTGTATCTATGAGTTCATAAAAAGGCTCCTGGTCTATTTTAAATAATATGCAATCAGTTTGCGCAGTGGCTGTTGCACTTCTTGTTTCAGCATCGAGTAAAGAAAGTTCCCCGAAAACTTCTTTTTCATTTAATACGGCCAATGTCGTTTTGCCCTTGTGAATCTGTATCTGCCCCGAAAAGATTATATACATACAATCGCCCGGTTCTGCTTCCTCAAAGATCACAGTACCTTTCTCCACTTCTTCTTCCTGCATCAGCGGAGCCAGTTCGGCCAGGATGGTTTCAGGCGTTTCTTTGAAAATGCTGAGTGATTTCAGCAACAGCACTTTTTCCAAAAGAAGCAATTGTTGATTGGTATTTGATGACATGGTATAAAGTTAAAAAAAAATCTAAGAATTAACCAAAGTAGTCTATGATTAATTGAGAAACTTACAATGCATACAGGGCAGTTTCCCTTACCAGGATATTTTCTGCTTTGGTATATTTACTGATGATGGAATTGTCAATTCGATGTTGCTGTTTTTTGGATGTATACAGTGAACAGGCCATCGTCCAGTTACTGTATGGCCTGGTTTCCTCTCCCAGTATCCGTACCAAAACCCGTTCAACATTCTCAAAGAATTCAAGCGGGTAAACTTTTCTGAGGCTGTGTAATCTTTCAGAAATATTACCCGGTTCAAAAATTATATTGAAATGAACTGCAAATTCTTTCCGAACCGTAATATCGATGATCTCCATAGCATTGATAATACTTTCTTTTTTTCCGGTAGCATAAGCGGTGCGTACTTTATTAATATTTTCACGGTCATACATAAGTGCAAAAATATATAATAAAGTTTCCCTCAACGCGGTCAATTCCAGTGAAAAGGAATTGATGAGCAATTGATACTTCTCTTTTAATGGCTCCAGGCTGCTTTGCATATAAATAATTCCTGCGCACCTCGTCAGCAATTTGTTTATGATCAATTTAAATATCTGGAGATCGGCGGGCCCGGGGTTGAAATTACTCCGGTACAATGCTTTTATAACTGTAACGTATTCGTCCGGGCGGTTTATTAATAAATTCATCAGCATCCTGTGAGCCGGTTCACCTCCGATCCTTCCACATAAAAGAATTAATTTTTCCACCTGGAAAACGGTTGCATTTTTGCTGTTGATAAAGGTTTCTATAAAGGGAAATGAATTTTCACCCGCTACAAAAAGTGGTTGCATGATCCCGTTCTCATCTGAATCAAAGCGATTCATCAATTCCTGAAGTAATATATGTTTACCTGATTTACCTGCAGCATAAAAAGCACTTCTCCTTACCCTGATATCCTTGTCATTCATGAGTGCCAGGATCATCTCAGCCTGAACATTGTTTTCATCGCTGCCGGGTTCCAGGCTGCCCAATATTTCCGCCGCCGTTAACCTGTCGGCCTCCTCGCCTGATAAGATCAACTGATTCAAATCTGAAGTTGCTTTTTCTTTACTATTTCCTGATCCATAAATGAATAAACCAGCCATGGCAGCTTTTCTTACTTCAGCATCTTTGTGATCCAGGTAAGGCAGGATCAGTTGATTGTCTACACCATTGCTGCATAATATCCTGATTGCTTCTGCAACAATGAAAGTTGGATTTTCCTGCTGAATGAGTGGAACTAAAAAGGTTTCAACGGAAGCAATCTTTTTTTGTTGCATCATCTTCAAAGCAGTAAGCTTTACTTTCGGGGATGGATTTTGTAATATCCTGATCAATAAATCTTCAGACATTTCATTCTTACTGTTATCCAGCATACCTAAGATATTGAGAATTTCCGTTTCATTGCCGGTTTTGGTTTTTTCTTTCAACCATTCCAGCGTGCCTGAATCATTGATTGAGAAATTCTCATTGTTAAAATACCTGCTGCTGATCGTTTTAATGATCGTTTGCAGGTATTGGCTGTTTACCCGGTAAATGCCAATGATCCATAAAATGCCAATTACAAGGAGGATATACGACAAAGTCAGCAGCTCTACTTTTTCTTCATAATGAATCATGACCAATAGCAACAATCCGGCGATCAGGGAAGCAAAAGGATCCATGATGCCTTTTACAATGGTATGAGCCCTCAATCTTTCATGATTGGAAAGGGGTTGCATGATCGTAAGAAAAACCGGAGAATTGATAGCCGATCTCAAAATATCAACAACAATAGAAGTTGCCCCGAATAAGTAAATGATAAATTTCTGGTACCCTGTCATGTCCTGTGAAAGAATAATTGCTGCTATGAGCGCCAACATAACCAGTGGCGTTATCAAAAGCGATTTTATGATACCAAGCTGGTTTATCAACCGGCTGGTGAATATCATTTTTATAACCAGGGCAATTATTCTAACAATTGCCAGGAAGAATGCAATGAATTTTGCCAATGATACATCATCATGGTAAGCTTCTTTTACACCGGCATAAAAAGCAAAATTAATGATGATGAAACTACCGGTTATAATGATACCAAGAGCAGCCAGTCTTCTGATGAGCGTATTCCCGGCGAAATTTTGCACGATCCTGCTCACATCAGCTGCGGTATTCTTAATGCTGTGCTTTTTTGGGGGATGAACTTCATGCGACACCCCCGCTTTATTTATACTTAGTAAGAACGGGATGGATGAAAGCATACAGATCATCCCTACCCATAAAAGGTTTATGGTTCCGATGTATTCAACGATCAATAAAGCCAGGGTATAACCGATGAATTTAGCCGGAATGTCCCCGGCACTGATCACGCCAAACAACCGTTTACTTTGCCTGGCATCAAATAACAAAGATGCTACGCCCCAGAATTCAAGGTTGTTCAGCAGGTACAAAACATTGAACCAGGCCAGCATACAGTATAGAAAATAACCGGTATTTATAAATGCAAAACTGAACCGGAATATCAACATGCTTACAACCATAAAAACCGTAACAATGATTGCCAGTTTATTGATATTGAATTTGTGCTCAATTCGGGAATAGATAAATCCTGCAATCCATTGAAACAGGGAAGAAATGATGAATACATAAGGTAATTCTGTTATCGGGAACCGGGCCAGGAAAAGGGCAAAAGCAGCTGTAAAAAAGAAGGCAATGCCTGCCCCCTGGAAAAACTGAAACAAAAATAATTTTTTAACCAGCCAACCTTCATCAGACCGTACATTCAATGTTCTTAACCAGAAATTACTTTGTTTCATTTAGGCAATTCAAATTGTAAATTATTTTATTTGTAAATTATTATTTTTTAAAAGTTCCTTTATGAAATCCATTTTTTTAGCCCCCCGTTTTTCAATTGAAGTCCTTGTAAAATAATGGTGCGATTGTAGAAAATTCAATTGCCGCTTTTCCCATTCATGATCCCCGTTTATGATCTTGTGTTCAATCAGTTCCCGTTTCAATTTATTGCCGGTAACATAAAAATCGTCCCGGCCAAGGTAATCCAGGTCGGCATCACAAATTATCTTCTCCAGGTGAGTATCCGGTTTTTGCGGAACCCTTGTTGCCATGATCAGATCGCATATACCCTCAATAATTACTGCATTCATACCAAATCCGGGTAATTGCATCTTCGCAATCTGGCATCCTATTTCTTCATGCTGATCATAGGTTTTCAAAAATCCGGTATCGTGATACAGGGCGGCCACCTGGAGTGTA
>JAYSWW010000040.1:0-14963 GCA_043717805.1 Ferruginibacter sp. | reverse complement strand
TTCATGAAATGTTCTTTTTATTTAAAATTACAACTTAAAAAATAAGTTACCCTGTAAAGAAGACTTACGGGAACATTCTTATGCTGCTTTTGTTAAATACTTAAATTTACAAAATGAAAACTGTTTTAATCACAGGAGGCACCGGGCTCGTTGGCAAATGCCTCAGCAGACATTTAATCGAAAAAGGGTATAAGGTTATTATACTTTCTAGATCGGCCGGAAAAAAAAGCAACCTGGAAAACATACAATATGCTGTTTGGGATGTTGATCAGCAACTGATCGATGTCAAAGCCATTCAGTCAGCAGACGCTATTATTCACCTGGCAGGAGCGGGTGTGGTTGATAAACGTTGGAGTGATGCTTATAAAAAAGAGATCCTGGAAAGCAGGACAAAGAGCAGTAAGTTAATCATTGATGCATTGAACAAATATGCAAACCATGTAAAGGTAATTGTAAGTTCATCTGCCATTGGCTGGTATGGCCCCGACAAAGAAAATAAAGGGGCTTTTACTGAGACAGATGAACATGCCGGTGATTTTTTAGGTCAGACTTGTTTTGCGTGGGAGGAAAGTATCACAGCGGCTTTGGCAATGGATATCCGTTTATGCAAAATAAGAACAGGCATTGTATTAAGCAATGAAGGTGGTGCCCTGGTGGAATTTAAAAAACCGATCCGTTTTGGTATTGCTGCCATTTTAGGAAGCGGGCGGCAAATGATCAGTTGGATCCATATTGATGACCTATGCAGGATTTTCATCTATGCCATGGAGAATGAAAATGTAAATGGCATTTACAATGCTGTTGCCACTGTGCCTGTGAGTAATAAACAACTTACCCTCTCTCTTGCAGAAAAGTTGCGGGGCAAATTTTTTATTTCAATACATGTACCCGAATTTATTTTGAAAACTGTTTTGGGTGAAAGCAGTATAGAGGTATTGAAAAGCACTACCGTAAGCAATCAAAAAATCATGGCAGCAGGTTTTTCTTTCCTGTATCCAACGATGTCATCAGCTATTAAAGCCCTGGCGGGAGAAAATCACAGGTCTGAATGAAGCATTTTTTTCCTGCTCCACCAATAAAACAGAATTAAATATGCCAAAGCGAATGACAATACTATCCAGTTATAATTGGTGGGTAAAAACTTTTCAGTCATACCGGAAAATTTTTCCAAAGGTGAGGTCAGCAAACCATCCGAAGCATTCATAGGCAAATAATTGCCTATGTTTCCAAGGTCGGTGCCGGATTCCTTTTTTACTTTTATTGCCAGAAAAAGCAGCAACAATGATATTCCATTTTCAAAAATGGTATAAATAAAAAATACAGCAATTGCAACGCCTGATCTTTTTGTTAGCAAGGAAATTAATATGGCAACCAGGTTATATGTAATGGCTTTTAACAGAAAATAACCGACATTTTCAAAGCCATTCAAAGAAAATGCAGTACCGGAATTGAGTCCGAACATCAATGCCGTTATGATTATTACAACCGTGCTTGCAATTGCCAATAACACTGCCATTGTTACTTTAACGTGTAAATATTGCATCCTTGTCCAGCCATCTATTATATTCTGGCGGTTTGTTTTAAAGGAACATTCATTTGAAATTAAAATAACGATCAGCAGGGCGGGGAGCATTAAAAAAAAGCTGCTGTAATAACTCACTGTTTTCCAAACTACGTCAAAATCGAATGGAGAACCGGAAAATAACAGTTGTGAGCCTTCAACCTGGTCCAGTACTTTTTTCTTAAACTGGTATACTATATAATTTGTAGTTACCACTCCCAATGCAAAAAAAGAAGTAAGCAGCAGGAAAGCTGTATAATTTTTTATTTTAAGCCATTCTATTTTTAACAGGTTGATCATATACTTTGATGTAAAAAATTAATAATTTATTTATCACTTTGTTTACCGGTGATCTCCAGAAACCTTGTTTCAAGCGATTTGCGTTTTTCATTCAGCCTGTTCAGTACAATGGCATTTTCAAAACAGAATTTATTTACAGATGCTGCAGTAACGCTTTCGTCTGCGGTTATTTGAAGGTAATCTTCAACTGTGTTTATTGCTGAAATACCTTTCATTTGTTTCAACAAATTTTTCAATGCCTCGTTATTTTCTGAACTTAATTCTATTGATACTACAGTTGAAATATCATCACCGGCAGTTGCAGATAAAACTTCTTTTACTGAACCCACTGTCTTTAAAATACCTTTTTGAATGATGGCAACATGAGTACATACTTTTTCAACTTCGTCCAGTATATGACTGGCCATAATAATGGTTTTACCATTTCGATTCAGGTCTTTTATCAGTTCCCTGATTTCAGCTATGCCGGCAGGATCCAATCCATTGGTTGGTTCATCAAACACCAGGATATCGGGGTTGCCCAGCAACGCAGATGCAATGGCCAGACGCTGTTTCATACCCAATGAAAATGTGCTGAATTTTGATGTTTTCCGCTGGTAAAGATTTACCATTTGCAATACTTTATCAATATCGCCTTCTCCCCTTTCTTTAATTTTAGCTGCAATTTTTAAATTGGCTTCTGCACTTAAGTAAGGATAAAAATTCGGTGTTTCTAAAAGCGTTCCGATCTTTTTTCTTTGGGCAGCACTACCTTCCGTTCCCATCCACGAATAGGTGCCGCTGTTTGCTTTTAAAACATCCATCACAATCCCCAACAATGTTGTTTTACCGCTTCCATTGGGTCCTAAAATACCAAATACCGTTTTTTCAGGAACTGAAAAGCTGATGCCCTGCAAGGCTTTAACGGATTTATAATTCTTTGAGATTTTATCTACGGTTAATATCTCCATCTTCTTTAAAGTTTCAATTTTCGGTTTCAAGATAAATGAAATTATTTATGTGCATGTTCAATTAAATGATAAATGGTAATCAGGGCTGCTGGGCATCGTGCCATATGGAAGAAAATCCGCCTAAGATTGCGAATCCATTTGAATCAAATTTCAACTGCTGAAGATGAAGGTCTTCAATATCGTTCAATAAAACTTTTCTGTTGAACGGATTCATTGTTCCGCCTTTTTCACCGGGCGGTATTGCAGGATCATATTGAAAATGCTGATCAACAATGGTTCCCCGCGGATACATGATGCCCGGCACTCCCCTTCCCCTGATGTCAATCTCTTCAGGATGATCCAACCCCAGTGTATGGCCGAATTCATGAGCGGCAGTCGTTGAATTGTTTACAAGGTTCTCGAGTTTAAAATAACCTGTGTTGCTGTTTATACCATCTACAAAAGAAATATTACCCATGGCATATTCCTCTATCCTGAAATAATTTTTTCTTGGATCTACATTTTCATACACTTCCAACTCTGACAGGTCATGCCGGCAATATCCATTTATCCGGAAATTTACTTTATGCCATTCATGGTTTATTCTTACCAAGGCTTCCGGTTCGTTCCAATGTGCAGCAATATCCTCAGCAATTTGTTTTGCAAGCAATTCGTTGGCTGCATTTCCATAAAAAACCAGGTCGGCATGAATTGTAAGAAGGAGATTTTTCTTATCCAGTTCTGCAACACCCATTATTGTAGATTTTGCATAAAATAATCTGTAACCTTTTGGTATAGGTGCACCCTGTCTTTTCCCAACACATTGTGTTCATGGCCGGGATAGATCATATAATCTACCTGCACTCCTTTATCAACCGCTGCTTTAACAAAATTCACCGAATGTTGTTGAACCACTACCGGGTCCTGCAATCCATGAATCAATAACAATTTCCCTTTTAATTTCCCCGCCTGTTTAATCAAATTGGTTTCATCATATCCTTCCGGATTTTCCTGTGGCATATCCATATATCTTTCACCATACATGATCTCATAATATTTCCAGTCCATTACCGGCCCGCCGGCTACTGCGGCTTTGAATATGCCCGGATGATTCAACATGAAATCTGTTGTCATAAATCCGCCATAACTCCAGCCAAACAAACCCATATTATTTTTATCTGTATAAGGAAGGCTGTTTAAATAACCAATGCCCGCCATCATATCTTCCATTTGCATTTTTCCGGCATGCCTAAATATTGATTGTTCAAATGACCGGCCACGGTTGCTGCTTCCTCTTGTATCCAAAGTAAAAACAACATAACCTCTCTCCGCCATATACCTGAACCAATAATCGCCGGCACCGCCATTCCAACTGTTTAAGATCATTTGTGCATGCGGGCCTCCATACCAGTACACAATAACCGGGTATTTTTTGCTGCTGTCAAAATCCACAGGCCTGAACATCCTGCAATAAAGATCTGTGCCTTCATTGTTTTTAATTGTAAATATGCTCAACTGTCCGAGGCTGTAATCTGACAATGGATTCTTTGCCTGTAAAAGTGTTTTTGTTTTACCTGTATTTGTTTCTATTACCTGGATGGTTCTTGGGTTTGTTGTTGAGCTGAAATTGTCTATTGCAAAACTACCATCAGCACTTACCTGGATATTATGCAGGCAATCAACATTGGTTATTGCTTTAGAAATATTTTTTTTAAGGTTTAGCTTGTATAAGTTCTTTGAAACCGGTGATTGCTGCGTTGATATGTAGTAAAGATTCTCGCCTTTTGAATCAAACCCTTTTACTTCCAGCACTTCCCATTGGCCCGAGGTTAATTGTTTGAACAACGTTCCGTTTACATTGTATAAATACAAATGATTCCACCCGTCTTTTTTACTTTGCCAGATGAACTGGTCAGGTCTATTTTTTACAAATAACATTGGTACCAAAGGCTCAACATATTTAGGATCGGTTTCTTCAAACAATGTTTTTACAAAATTCCCTGTTGCAGCATCATACTGGTTTAACCACATGTGATTTTGTTCCCGGTTTACGATTGCGATAAAAACAAATTTATCATCGGGGCTCCAGGCAATATTGGTTAGATACTGTTCTGCAGGTTCCCCGGTTTTTAACCAGGTTGTACTTTTTGTTTCCGCATTGTAAACGCCTACGGTTACATGATGGCTTTTACCTCCGGCCATCGGGTATTTAATATTTTCATTCTTTGCAGGATATTCTGTCCAGTCAATGATGGGATAATCTGTTACCATGCTTTGATCCATGCGATAGAAAGCAAGCTGCCGGCCATTGTTGCTCCAGAATGTTCCTTTGCTTATTCCAAATTCATCGCGGTGAACAGATGAAGCATAAACAATATCTTTTGAGCCGTCGGCAGTTACCTGCTTTGTATCCGTTCCTTTTGATACAAACAAATTAAAATCATCCAGGTAAGCAATATATCCATCACTGCTTTCTTCCACATTCCCTTTGGAAGAAATATTTTTGTCAAGCAAAATTTTATAAGATTCATCTGCTGTATTGAATGCATATTTCTGACCTTTTAAAGTCAGCACCCATTTATCTTTATTGAATTGCATGGGAGGCAGGGCTGCAACCGTATCAATCCCCGCAGCCCGAAGCCGTTGATTGAACTGGCCCAGTGTTAAGAAGATATTTTCTTCACTGCTTTTAAAATTTCCCTTAACCCATGAGTCAATCCCGCCTGTTTTTTTCAAATACACATAATCATTCGTGCCTTTGATGAATTGCAGTTGCTTAAGTGTTTCAGGTGCCAGGGTTGTTCTTGCATTTACCATAGCATCTTCTATGCTGAGTATTTTCTGCTGGGCAATGCATAAATTACTTAAGGTTAATAATATTACAGCAACAATACATTTTTTCATTTAGTATATTTTTTTGAGGATTGTAAAAGTAATGAATAATATGACCTCGCCCCACCTCTTCCAAATGAGGGGAGCTTTGAGCCTTAATTACAATGGGATAAACTATATTTCCTTCAGAACAACATTGGTTTCATTGACTTGCAGGTTGTGCATCATCCCGCATTTCAATGCGTAATTATTTTTCTGGTGCCCCACCGGAAAATCAAAACAAACAGGATAATTGTAGCCGGTTATTTTTTCCAGTACAATTTGTTCAAGGTTTTCACCAAACTCCTCCCCGGGGTCATCGGGTTTAACTTTAAATCCACCAATGATCAATCCTTTTAACCCGGAAAGTTTGCCCGTTCTTTTCAGGTTCCAGAACATACGGTCAATGCTGTATAAATATTCGCCGGTATCTTCAACAAAAAGAATTTTATTTTTTGTAACAAGGTCGCTGCCGGTACCTGCAAGGGTTTCAAGCATTTTCAAATTACCTCCAACCAGTTGGCCGTTTGTATTACCGGGCTTGTTGTTAGCATTTGGAACGGCTGAATATTTCATTTTTTTACCCGACAGGCAATCATGAATAGATTCAATTGAGTCCTTTTGTACCTGTTCGGCCAGGTTCCAATCAGAAGGAAAACTATTGCACATTTTTGAATGAATCGTTGCAATATTTAAATGCCTGTTGATATGGCTGTGCAATACAGTTACATCACTGAAGCCAATGATCCATTTTGGATTCAACAGGTATTTTTCAAATCTTATTTTGTCAATGATCCTAACCACGCCATAACCACCTCTTGCACTCATGATGGCTTTTATCTCCCTGTTGTCGAGCATTTGTTGAAGATCGGCCAGGCGTTCTTCATCGGTACCACCCAGGCTGAACTCTTTTTTACCTACAGTATCCCCGATTTTTACCTGGTAACCCCACTCTTTGAATTTATCTACTGCAGGCTGAATGTCTTCACGGCTGATAAACCCGGCGGAACAAACAATTCCGATCGTATCCCCTTTTTTCAGGTATGGTGGATTTTTAACGGTGGTTTCTTCGGAAAGGGCCAAGTCCATTTTTCCGGAAGTAAATGGTACTATTCCACTTGCAGACAATCCAAGCGGTAATATGCCGCTGATAAATTTTTTCCGATCCATGTGCTAAAGTTATAAAAAAGCTGTTAGTAGTTTGCAATTGGCATTTATCAATAAAATTTGTTTCCAGATGTTTCATGGTAAGGACAAAGGCATGCAGTTAATAACTTTCTTTTGTCCCATACTTTGCATAAATCTTTAATTATATTCTATACATTAGTGTAACGATTGTTTAACTGTTTAATCCCTATTTATGGATACTTCCATCTACTTAGCCGATCTGCACAAAGTTGGAATGAATGACATTGACCAGGTTGGCGGCAAAAATGCATCCCTTGGTGAGATGCTTCAAAACCTCAGTCAACTGGGAATACAAATACCCGGTGGATTTGTTGTTACGGTTGCTGCTTACCGTGAGTTTATCAGGTATAACAACCTGGATGAAGCCATTAAAAAGATCATCAATGATATCAAACTGGATGATATTGAATCTTTGCGGCGAGGCGGGTTACAGGCGAGGCAACTTTTAAAGAATGCAAAATTCCCCCGCGAACTCAGTGATGCTATCATTGAAAAATACTATGAACTGAGTAAGTTGTATGACCAGGATATTACCGATGTGGCTGTTCGCTCATCAGCCACAGCCGAAGACCTTCCGGATGCTTCTTTTGCCGGCCAGCAGGAAACCTACCTGAATGTTCGTGGGCCGGCACCTTTGATGAATGCTGTCCGGAATTGTTTTGCATCCATCTTTACAGATCGTGCCATCAGTTACCGCCAGAGTTTTGGATATGATCACTTCAGCATCGGCCTTTCAGTATGTATTCAGAAAATGGTTCGGAGTGACCTCGGTGCTTCCGGTGTTGCTTTTTCGCTGGATACAGAAAGTGGCTTTAAAGACGTAGTAGTTATCAATGCCTCTTTTGGCTTGGGTGAAATGATTGTACAAGGTGCAGTTTCGCCGGATGAATACATAGTTTTTAAACCAACGCTGCAAAAAGGTTTCAGCAGCATCATTGAAAAAAAATTAGGTATCAAAGATAAAATGATGGTGTATGGAGACAATCCTGATGAGCGGGTACAGATCATTCATGTGGAAAAACCATTGCAGGATCGATATTGTTTAACGGATGAACGCATCATCCAGCTGGCCCAGTGGGTTACCAAAATAGAGGAATACTACAGTAAATTAAAGGGATACTGGTGCCCGATGGATGTTGAGTGGGCAGTTGACGGATTGACGAAAGAATTATTCATTGTGCAGGCAAGGCCCGAAACCATTCACTCGCAAAAAGATTTTTCAAAGATAACTGAGTATGTAATGGACGAAAGTTCTCCACGCAAAACATTGTTAAAAGGAATTGCAGTTGGAGATAAGATCGGCGCGGGAAAGGTTTCCATTTTATTTTCACTGGATAAACGTATAACCGAAGGCCACGAATTCCAGGCGGGTGATGTATTGGTAACAGATATGACAGATCCAGATTGGGAACCGATCATGAAAAAAGCTTCCGCCATAATAACCAATAAGGGTGGGCGCACCTGTCACGCCGCGATCGTTGCCAGGGAGCTGGGCGTCCCAGCCATTGTAGGTTGTGGCAATGCAACTGATCTTTTAAGCACTGGGCAATTTATCACCGCATCTTGTGGAGAAGGAGATGAAGGAATTGTATATGAAGGCAATGTCCCTTTCAAAAAAATTGAAACAGACCTGAACGACCTGCCAAAAGTGAAAACACCCATCATGCTCAATGTGGCTTCACCGAATCTTGCGTTCCGGTTTTCGCATTTACCCAATGCCGGCGTTGGTTTGGCTAGAGAAGAATTCATCATCAACAATTATATACAGGTTCACCCCATGGCATTGATGAAGCACAAGGAATTGAATGATGCCGAATTGAGTGCAAGCATAAAAAAAATGATCCGCGGTTTTGAGAATGAAGAAGATTTTTTTATTCAGAAACTCAGTTATGGAATTGCAAAAATTGCTGCATCTTTTTTCCCAAATAAAGTGATCGTTCGTTTCAGTGATTTTAAAAGCAATGAATATTATAATTTACTGGGTGGAAAATATTTTGAGCCGCATGAAGAAAACCCGATGATCGGATGGAGAGGAGCCAGCAGGTATTATTCAGATAAATACAAGGAAGCATTCGGACTGGAATGCAAAGCTATAAAAAGAGTCAGGGAAGAAATGGGTTTGGGTAATGTGGTTGTGATGATCCCATTTTGCAGAACTGTAGAGGAATTGCATAAAGTGCATGATGTAATGAAGGAATATGGACTTGAAAGAGGTAAAGACGGACTGGAACTTTTTTTAATGGCAGAGATACCCTCCAATATCATCCTGGCTGAAGAATTTGCAAAACATATAGATGGTTTTTCTATTGGCTCCAATGACCTTACACAATTAACGCTGGGGCTCGACAGGGATTCATCGCTGGTAGCACATTTGTATGACGAAAGAAATCCTGCAGTGAAAGAATTATTGCGGATGCTGATCAGTACTGCTAAGCGAATGAAAGTAAAAGTTGGTATTTGTGGGCAGGGGCCTTCAGATTTTCCTGACTTTGCACAGTTCCTGGTAGAATTGGGAATTGATAGTATTTCAGTAACACCCGATTCGGTTGTAAAAACGGTGAAAGCGATTGCTGAAGTTGAAAAAGGTATGAACTAAAAATTTCATCTACCCCAGGCAGTGGTTGCAAACCCTGTCGGCGGATTGTTCCAGAAAAACATAAAACATAAACCGCTGTCTGGGTTGAAAACCGCCGACAGGGTTTTATGTTTGGGTAATGGGATGCTTTGCGGTATTTTTGCACCCGAATTTGTTTATGCCATTGTTTCACGGATTATTTTGATCGCTTTTGCTTTAATGAGTGAATCAGTTGCAAAAACTTTAGATAAATGTTGCTCATTGGTATGTCGTACAAGTGTGCGACGCAACAATGTTGAAAAATGACTCAATAGCCGGATAAAAAAATTACATGAAAGAACCGAAAAGATATTTGATTACATCTGCGCTTCCTTATGCCAACGGGCCCAAGCATATTGGCCACCTGGCCGGAGCGTATTTACCAGCGGATATTTATGTACGTTACCTGCGTGCTCAAAAAAAAGACGTAGTATATGTTTGCGGAAGCGATGAACATGGCGCAGCGATCACGATACAGGCTATGAAAGAAAATACCACGCCCCGGGAAATTGTGGATAAATACCACGCTATGCTGAAAAGCAATATGGCCGACCTGGGAATTTCTTTTGATATTTATCACCGCACATCAGATCCCATACATCATGAAACGGCACAGGAGTTTTTTACTTCCCTGAATGACAAAGCTGACCTGGAGAAAAAAGAAACCGAACAGTTTTACGACGAAGAAGCAAAAACGTTTTTAGCCGACCGATACATCATCGGAACCTGCCCCGTATGTGGCAATGAGAATGCATATGGCGACCAGTGTGAAAAATGCGGCACTTCGTTAAGCCCCGAACAACTGATCAATCCACGCAGTACTTTGAGTGGCAATGCGCCGGCAAAAAAATCCACCACGCACTGGTACCTACCACTCAACAAACATGAAGATTTTTTACGCAAATGGATACTCGAAGATCATAAAGAAGACTGGAAAGTTAATGTGCTGGGCCAATGCAAGGGCTGGATTGAAGCCGGGCTTCAACCCCGGGCAGTAACAAGAGACCTGGATTGGGGGGTGGCAGTACCGGGAGCACCAGGGAAGGTATTATACGTTTGGTTTGATGCCCCAATCGGGTATATCAGCGCCACCAAACAATGGGCCTTAGACAACAACAAAGACTGGAAACCTTATTGGTACGACCAGGATACAAAACTTGTTCATTTTATCGGTAAGGATAATATTGTTTTTCATTGCATTATTTTCCCTGTGATGTTGAAATTACATGGAAATGTGTTGCCTGAAAATGTACCCAGCAATGAATTCATGAATCTTGAAGGCGATAAAATGAGTACAAGCCGTGGATGGAGTATCGAGATGGATGAATACATCAATGATTTTGTGAAGAAACCCGCAGGGCCCGGTGGGGAAAACGGTGGTGATATGATGGTGGATGCTTTGCGTTATTATCTTACTGCCATTGCGCCGGAAACAAAAGACAGCGAATTTACCTGGAAGGGATTCCAGGATGCACTGAACAGCGAACTGGTAGCCATTTTCGGTAATTATGTGAACCGCAGTTTTGTGTTGATGCATAAGTTGTGCAAGGGTAAGGTACCGCCACTGCATATTGAGATAATGGATGATGTTGATAAAAAAATGTTTGAGGAAATTGCATTGAGTAAAACCAACATTGAAAAAGCCATTGAAGGATACAAATTCAGGGATGGCTTAAGTGAAGTGATAGACCTTGCCAGAAAAGGAAATAAATACCTGCAGGAAAAAGAACCCTGGATCGTTGCCAAACAAACAGGCGAAGACCCACCGGGCCCTGCGGGCGGGCAACCAACTGCTGATGCTCAAAAGAAAATTGACAATTGTTTACACATCTGTTTACAGCTTACAGCAAACCTGGCTATTTATATAAATCCTTTTTTGCCATTTACTGCAAAGAAAATGATCTATATGATGAAGGTGGTGGATAAAATGCTGGATTGGGAAAATGCAGGTAAGTCAAAATTACTGAGTACAGGTTATTCTTTGAGAGCACCCGAATTGCTGTTCAGGAAACTTGAAGATGAAGAAGTAGCATTACAAATTGAAAAATTAAAAACGAAAAGCGAAAAATTAAAAATGGAAGATAATAAAACAAACAACAGCAACGAATCTTCGATCGGTAATAATCAGCAAATTGTTGAACCACTGATGGCTAAAAGCTTACAGCTAAAAGCTGAGATTCAATTTGATGATTTTGCAAAAATCGATCTGAAAGTAGGAACAATCACAGCTGCAGAAAAAGTTGAGAAAGCAGATAAGTTGTTGAAATTAGAAGTGGATCTTGGTTTTGAAAAACGCACCATTGTCAGCGGCATTGCGTTGCATTTTGAACCCGCTGCTATTGTAGGCAAACAGGTTGTTGTTGTAACCAATTTAGCACCACGTAAAATGAGGGGAATAGAAAGCAATGGAATGATATTGATGGCGGAAGACAAGGATGGTAAATTGAAATTTGTAAATCCTGATGAAGCTACGGCGAATGGGAGTGGTGTAAGTTAAGTTTTGATTACACGAATTTTAGGCACGAATTACACGAATTAGAAAAAAATAATTTTGCTTAATTCGTCCAATTCGTGTTTTTAATTCGTGTTACTTTAAGTTTCCAATCTTATTATAATGGTATGATGCCGTTTGCAAGAACGCTTTCATTCTAATTACAAGAGAATCTTTCATGATATTAGAAGTTGAGACCAGGTTATTACTTCTACTTATATCTGTTTTATAATTATAACAAAACTCCGCCTTGCCGGTGACCGGGTTAAATCCTAAAACATAACTGCTGTCCATTGCCTGGTAGAGATTGTTGTTTTCTTTGGAGAAGACGGCTCTGTTTGATTCATACACACTATCCAATAAATTATTCCCGTAAGAAAGAAACGGACCTCTTGTTCCGGCAATACACAAGATCGTATTCAGAATGTCGAGCTGGCTTACAGGGTTGTTGACGGTCTTTTGTTGTGGCCGGGCCGGGTCGTAAATAAAAATCGGAATATGGAACCCCTGTACAATATCTGAATGCAGATCTGATGCATCGGGATACATCCAGTGATCGGAACAAAAAATGAAAACCGTATTGCCAAACCAGGCTTGTTTAGAAGCATTTTTAAAGAATTGTTGCAGGCATTCATTGTAATAACTCATGCTCTTCATCTGCCGCGAATTGTTTTGCTCCGGGTATTTTTCTTTATAATTTTCCGGAAGATCATTCGGGAAATGCGTGGAAGTATTATAATTTACAGCCAGGAAAGGCTGCTTCATTTCATAAATTTTTTTCCCCATAAAACCCAGTACATATTCATCGTGAAGGCCCATGGTATTGCTTTCCATTTTTTCATGGCCCTGAATTTCTTCCTTGCTGTAATAATGCTGAATCCCCAGCCAGTTACAGCATTTTGCAAAACCAAAATCATCATAGCTGTCACCTATAAAAAAGGAGGAAGTGTAACCGTCGGCAGCAAGCATGGTACCTACGGGCGATATTCGCATACCAGCATAATTGGAATGATACAATGGAATTTCTGTCAACGTTGGAATGCCTGTGAGAATTGAAACGATCCCTTTATTGGAACTGTGCCCGTAACTGAACGCATTGCTGAAATAAATGCTTTTGTGTACGATGGAATCCAGGAATGGCATGGAAACTTTGTATTTGCCGTTCGCATTGAAAAAATCCTCCGGAATGCTTTCCATGATAAACAAAACGATGTTCTTTTTTTCTGTATCAAATGAACTAACGCAAGCCGGTTTATTTATAGGCATCAGTTTTTCTGCCATCGCCGGCGGTAAATATTCATAGGGATGTACAATCGCTTCGCTTTTTCTATAAACTGAATAAAAAAAAGTATGAAATGAATTTTGCACCAATTGTAATTCGCTACTGTTCAATTCCACCAGCGGGTAAGTAGGAATTATTTTTTTAGTCCCGCCAATGAAAAAATACAAACAGCATATACTCATGACAATACTGCTGACAATAAAATTTCTTCCTTCATAATAATGAAACAATAATTTTTTGTGGACCAGGAATAACCAGGAAAACAATGCAATGCCAATCAATAAAGCAATGGCCGATGAAAATGGATTTTTAATAAATGCCTTTTGAAACGGGTATTTCAGCACATACAACAGGTCAGCATCTGCCCGCTGCAAATGAAAATGAAAATAAAAAACGTCTGCCAGGTTGAGCAACATACAGGAAATATTTATGACCAGGAAAACAGCCATAACAATCATAACAGCCGTTCTCTTATGCTTAAAAAAAGAAAGAATAGCCAGTAATATTATAAAAGGGGTATTGATCAACAACAACACAAGCGCATCATTTCCAAATGACCACTTTAATAAAGTGAGAATTTTTTTTCCGCCTGGATTTGCCGCATGTTCTATAACAGGGCTATTGTAAAAATAAAAATATGATTTGAGTAAAAACAGTAAAAAGAGTAGCTTTAATAAAAATACAAGCACCGTTTTTTCATTATTTTTAAAAGAATAATTTTTTGAATTGAATAGACCCTGTTTCATTAAACCTTTTTGTAAAAAATGTATAAGAAAACCAAATGAAAATGACTGGTTTTATAACAAACAAATATACCTTATCAGTTTTAATACTGCTTTGTTTGTTACTGCTTGACGTTATCCTGCACAAAGGTATGAGCAGGGTTATCATTCCGGATACATTTACCGATAAGATAATGCCCGTAAACCTGCCGGTCTGTGATCGCCCGCTGTTAAAAAAAGACAAGCATTGGATTAAAGCCGTTGACAATATTGAACTGATGAAAAAACTTCCGGCAAATACTGCCGGAATTGAATGTGATGTTTATTTTGATATTCAAAAAAATTATTTTGAAGTTTACCATGATTCTTCAAAACGATCTACATTAAACCTCGATTCACTCCTGTCAATGTATGCTTCCCAAAAACTTGATGCGAATCTCTGGTTCGATTTTAAAAACCTGGATGAAGCAAATGCATTCCCTTCTTTAGCAGAGATCAAAAGGCTACAGCATAAATACAACATAGGCAACCAGCTGATCATTGAATCGAGCAGCCCTCAATACCTGCGTTCATTTTGCGAAAGTGGTTTTTATACAAGCTACTATGTTCCTTTCTTCAACCCATATTATGCCAATGAAAGTGATTTGATCCATTTTACCGATTCAGTGCGGAACAATCTTATCAAATACCCGGTTTCAGCTCTGTCGGGATATTATTTTCAATACCCGGTCCTGAAAAAATTTTTTCCCAATTACCCCATCCTAACCTGGATCGATCATGCTTCTTTAAGTGTTGTATCTTATTTCTTTAAACGGCAACTTGATAATGATGAAAGCATCAAAGTCATCTTATATCCCTTCGAAAACTGACTCATAAAATAAGTTGGCTCCCTTTTTGCAACTATCATAATAAATAAAAAATATTATGAATATTAAAAATTGTTTACTGGGGTGCTTTGTAATGATAAGTTCCGGCGTTTATGCGCAACAAACTGATATGTCTTTG
>JAYSWW010000390.1:0-8103 GCA_043717805.1 Ferruginibacter sp. | reverse complement strand
AATGGCCAAAATCAAGGCGTATGACCCCGGGACTGGCTTTCAGCTACCTGCAGGGGATCAGCGATAAATTTGATTTTTCTGCTACTCTTTCCGGATCTTTTGGAGAATACCCGGTGCCCAATAAACCTTCCACTACAGAACAAAAACTTATTCTGGAAGCTGTAGCAACCGGAAACCTCAAGCTTCTGTCAGATAAATATTACATCAATCCATTCATAACTGCTGGCGTGGGAGCTTCTAAGTTTAAGGGGTATTTTGCCGCTTTTTTGCCAATAGGTGTTGGAATGCAGATCAAAATAATGGACAACATTTTTTTGATAGCAAATTCCCAGTATAGGGTTGCGGTTACTGAAAATTGCGCCTATCACTTTTATCATAGTTTTGGTGTAGTAGCACCTATAATGAAAAAACGTTGATAAATAGTTGCTCAAAGTAGCCTTCACGAAAGAGTATTAAAAAAATCAAATAACTTTATTGTCAGACCCCGGATATTTTCCGGGGTCTCATTTTGTGTGTATTTATTCGGTCATTTCTTTCCTAAACTTTAATGATTGAAATTGTGTGATGTAAGAAATGAATATTTAAATGATCGGATTTTTTTTTGAAAGATGCTTCTTAAACCGGTTGCGGTGTAATTCCCCCAAATAAATTTATGATTTTCAGTAATTCGTTTTTCTCCTGGCTTATAAACCCGGTTCATGTTGTTAAAGATTTCAATGGGTTTCTTAATAAAAATATCAACAAATATGAATGCAGTAAACAGGAAATATTTTATCATATAATTATTTTTTGGGTCATCTAATTAACTGATACCAGGGTTGGAGATAGTTGAGAATGTTTACTTTAAATGAACTTTATCAATCTGATGATGATCATTAAAAAGAGGCCGAAATGATCTTTTAATGTCAGGTTTTAAAAGGCTGGAAAGTAGTACCCGAACTTAAATATTTATAAAAATCGTGCTTTTATTTAGTGGATATTGTTAGTATCTTGCAGTAGATATTATTTTATTAAGTTAACTTTTTTTCTTTTAAAGAAATTGAATTATAAGTAATAATCTATATCTGATTTTCGTTAATGTAAGCGAAAACGTTCTGCTGGTGATTATCTGTATATCTTATTTTCTATTGAAAACGAAAAACCTTCGCAAATCAGAGAACCACATTTTTCAAAAATTTAATATTGGCGTATATGAAAATGCGGATTGTTACCAAATGGTTTTTATTCCTGTACCTCTTTTTTTCAGTTGAAATATCGCATGCTCAAATCACTTTGCCATCCGGTTTTTCTTATAGTTATATTTCAACCGGCTTAAATCAACCGGTTGGCTCAGCTTTTAATAGTGATGGTACCAGGTTTTTTGTATGGGAAAAAGCAGGTATAGTCTATGTATATAACTGGAACATTACAACCCAGCAATATGATAAACAAACAACCCCGGTGTTGAATATTTCACCGGAAGTAGGGAACTGGCGGGATCATGGTTTGGTGGGTTTCGCAGTTGATCCGAATTTTAATGTAAACGGGTACATTTATCTTTCCTATGTAGTTGACAGGCATTACCTGATGAATATTGGTACCGGTTCTTACAATGCAAATACGAATAATTACAATTCTGCTACCATTGGCCGGGTTACAAGATATACATGTACAACCAGCGGAAGTAATTTAATAGCAACTCCTGCTTCAAGATTGATATTATTAGGATAATAAAACACGACGGGATTGCCTGTTCTGTATGAATCACATGGGGTTGGAGCGCTTGTATTTGCAGCTGATGGTACTTTATTGGTTTCAACCGGTGATGCTGCCAGTTATTTAGCACCCGACCTTGGAAGCAAGTCTGAGACCTACTATGCACAGGCACTCACAGATGGCATAATGAGAGATAATGAAAATGTTGGAGCATTTCGTTCACAAATGCTGAACAGTCTTTGTGGTAAAATTTTGCGTATTGATCCTGTTACGGGCAATGGAATATCGAGTAATCCCTATTATGACCCTGCTTTTCCAAGATCTGCAAAATCAAGGGTATGGACTTTGGGGTTGAGAAATCCCTTCAGAATGTGTATCAGGCCAAATACAGGTTCTACCAATCCTGCAACAGGCGATATCGGTGAAATATATGTAACAGATGTTGGTTTGGATACTTATGAAGAAATGACCATAGTTAAAACTGCTGCCACAAATTGTGGCTGGCCTACATTCGAAGGGTTAACTCCGGCAATCGGGTATGCATCAGCAGTAGTTTATAATAAAGATGAGTCCAATCCATTATATGGAATTGGAGGTTGTACACAGCAGTTTTTTCCATTCAATGCCATGATCAAACAAGCAACAGCCGATGAAATTCATACGGTTTACAATCCTTGTAATTCATCAATACCCATTTCGGGCGGTAATGATAACCGGTTTTTTCACCGGATCCCTGCAATAGATTGGAAACACTATGTAGATAGTTCAAGAGTAGCTGTTTTTTCAGGAAATACATTTACAGTAAAACAGGCTGGAACCGCAGCTTCCGGTATAACAGGAAACGCTGCCCTCTTTAATGGAAATACTGCTGTATCTGGTTGTTTTAATACAGGTAACTTATTTCCACCTTCCTATTATGATACTTATTTTGTGGCAGATTATACCGCCAATTGGATAAAAAATATTAAGATTCAATTTACCGACCGGATAACTGTCGTAGATTCTTTTGAATATGGATTCCCCGGTGTCGTTCATATGTGCCAGAATCCTATGGATGGTAGCATTTTTGTAACAGATCTCTGGAACGGATCCGTAAACAGAATTAGTTATGGAGGCAACTTTAAGCCGGTTGTAAAAATGACCTCGGATAAAACATATGGCCCTGGTCCGCTGAGCGTAAATTTTACAGGAAATACTTCTTATGATCCAGATGGCCCGAGTGTTACTTACAGTTGGAATTTCGGAGATGGTTCTGCCCTGAGCACAAGTGCCAATCCTACACATAATTTCACTTCAGGAAATTCCCTGCCGAAAAAATTTGTGGTGAAACTTACTGTTAAGGACAACCTGAATGCAACCAGTACTGACAGTATTATTATTTCAATTAACAATACAGCACCCAATGTTAACATAACAAGTCCGGTTAAAAATTCATTTTATCAATTGGGTTCAGATACACTTTATAGTATGCAGGCAACTGTTGTAGATGCAGAACATCGTTCGAATGAACTGTCATATCTATGGCAAACTTTTCTTAGGCATAACAATCATTACCACCCACAGCCAAGTGACACCAATAAAATAACATCTGATCTCATTTCAAGGATAGGGTGCAACGGAGATGATTATTACTGGCTGATAAAACTAACTGTTACAGATGCAGCAGGCCTTTCAAGTGTGGATTCTTCAAAACTGTTTCCACAATGTGGTGGCCCATTACCGCTTTCCCTGATTTCATTCAGTGTTTCTTCCAATAGGGGATCAAATTTGGTCAGCTGGGTTACAGCCAATGAAGTTAACCTGAAGAATTTTGAAATAGAACGAAGTTATGATGGCTCCAGTTTTGTAAAAATTGCAGCCTTAAATGCCCGGATGACGACGGGGAACAATAATTATAATTTTACTGATGATAGTTTCCTTGATGGTTATATTTATTACCGCCTTAAAATAATTGATATTGACGGAAAATTCTCTCATTCATTCATTGTACGTGTTTACAGCGGGTCAAAAGCGGGTAATGAACTGACAATATCACCCAACCCTTTTAAAAATGAGTTCTTATTTGGAGCAGTATTTAGCAATGCCGGAAAAATAACCATCAGGATCATTGATGCAAAAGGTACTATAGTAAAAATAATAAAAAAACAAGTTGAAACGGGTTTCAATAGTTTTCAAATTGACAAACTTGAAAATTTAAGTAAAGGTATTTATTTCCTTGAAGTTGTACAGGATGGAAATGTTAGAAAGATAAAACTGATCAGGGATTAATGAACATACCTGTAAATTGAAGCAATGGATTATTAATATTTTCTTACTGCCTGGTTCTTAACCGGGCAGTTTTCTTATGTATAAACTGCTATTTGTTTATCAGATCATTTTTAAAAAACTATTGATGTTCAGGTTTCCCTTTAAAATTCCTGAGTTTTAAAAAAGTCATGATCATAGACAACTCTTCCGGTAAAAGCTTTTTTATTACAGCATGGTTTTTTGGGTCGTTGGTTTGGTACGCAGTCATATAATTAACGATCTCTTTTTCTGTAAAATTTGGTATACTGTCTTTCCCTTTGGTGAAAATGCCATGGCATCCACTGCAGTTATTTTTAAAAAGAATGCTGCCTTTTTCAAGGTTTGCCAGCAATTCTGTTTTTCTTTCAGCCGGAAGGTAGGCTGGTATGTCGTAAGTTGTTTTTTGCTGAACAGCACATTGTTCCATCATTACCAAAACAAGTACGATCAATATTAAATACTTAATTCTCATATGAGTGACATTTTAATATTCTCCCCCAACTTTGCGCATATTAAGATTTTTATCTTTTGAAACCGGTAATATGGAAGGGGCAGATTCAAATTTAATGTTTTCATTCAATGAATTAATAAATGCCATCAATTGAACTTTTTCAGTTTTAGATAGTTTAAGTGAATCAGTTGAAAGTGTTTGATTTTTTATTTTCAATCCATTGCCAACGCCGCCACCTGCATCATAAAAACTGATCACTTCGTCGAGTGTGCTGAATACGCCATTGTGCATATAGGGTTTTGTGAATTCGGTATTGCGGATAGTACTGGTCCGGAATGCATTCACAGTCTGAAAGGCAGGATTGATGAGAGCCCTGCCACTATCTGGGCTGATCTTTGAATAGCTTTTATCTGCAGGTACACCCAATACTTCAAACTCATTGCTGATAAAAGGGGGCTTTACGCCATTGAATTGAGGAACAAAATGACAGGTTGCACATTGCGCCTTACTCATAAAAAGATTAAACCCTTTGATACAATTTATATTGATGTCATTTAAATTGTTCATAGCATCATCAAACGCCGAATAATAATTGCTGAAACTGCTGTAATACAAAATAAGAGCCGAAACTATGTGTTCTATGGATATTTTTTTGGAATTGGGCGTTAGTTTTACATATCGCTTAAATGCTTTTTCATAATCAGCACAACTCATTACTTTTTTAACGATGTCTTTTTCATTGCTTCCCAGTTCTAATGGATTGCGGGTAACATCTTTAGCCTGGCTAATGAATGAAATGTGTTTCCCGTCGAGCATTAATAAGTGGTTGTATGATGCATTGATCAATGTGGGAGTGTTTCTTGAAAGAAAATGATTGTTGTCTAATTGAAGGCTGGTGCTTTTTGTTGTATCAGTAAAATACTCAGTGGGTTTATGGCAAGATGCACAACTGCGTTTGTTATTAACTGATAAGATTGGATCATAAAACAACAATTTCCCCGTTTGTTTTATTTCTGAAAGGGTTGCTTCATCATCAACTGAAATATAAACTCCTTTGGTATTCTGACCTTTATACAGTGACTTGCTGAAAATGGAATTGGTCTTATCATCTAAACTAAAGTCATTGAAATTATTGGATATCACGCTGTATTCCCTGATCATTTGTTGGTTTAGGCCGAACAATGGATTAACATAAAATTTTATGAAACGGAAATGATCAAATGAATCCGGATCTTTGGGTTGATTCTTTACAAACAAAATGGCATCATTGTAAAGTTGCATATATTCTTTTTTAACCGGATTGCCACGGTAACTTTCATTAAAAACTTGGTAGATGTTTTCAACGGCTTCAAGCATTTCTGTAAGTTCCGGAATAATATTCCCTGTGTTGGGACATTCATAACCGGTTGTATAAATGGTTGCAAGATTTAACAAAAAAAGCCTGTTTGCCAGGTAAAAATGATCGTATTTATTTAAGTTACCAAAAACAGGTTCTGATAAAAATAAATTTGTTGATTCAATCGAGGATCGTACCAGGTTTAACAAAGAATCTTTTTCAATATTACTTTCCTCAAGGTACAATTCTGCAAGTGATAGTCCTGCCCCTTCACGTTTATAAGGCGGTTCGTATTTTTCAAATACTTCTGTTTCCCATTCAACAGGAAGAGGGCCGTTTATCTTATGATAAGCTATAGGATCAAGATAACGCAACCAGAAATCTATTCTTTTGAGTTTTGATCTGCAGTTTTTTATTTCGGTTCTTATTTCATCAAGGTCTTTTTCCGAATGGATATTTTTATTTTTTATAAAACTGATCAACTCGTTTTGACTAGTGATAAATTGATTTATACGGGATATATAAAGCTGAACATAGGGGTTATCTTCATGCGATCTGAATGATAAGGTTGAAGTGATCACAATTGAGATCAGTAGTATAGTTACAAAATATGTTTTATTCAATTTATTTTGATTTGACTTTCTTTTTAGAATCCGGCTGATAATGTTACTCCGAACGTCTTAGGGTCGCCTAAATGAACTGCACCGAAATCATAAGCGTAAGAGATGTATCTTTTATCTCCAAGATTTCTGGCCCAGAACATCAGTGAAAAATATTTTGAAGAAATTCCGAACCTGATATTCAATAAACTATAATCATTTTGCTTGATAGTATTTGCAAGATCAAAATATTGTTTTCCAAGATATGACCATTCGGCACGGGTGATGAATTTTTGCTGTTTGTTTTTTCCAAATCTATAACTATATTGTATGGCTAACATGGAAGTGGCTTCTGGCGTAAAGATCTGTTTCTTTCCGTCGAGGTTTACAGCAGAACCATTTTGAGAAAGCTTTAAATTCTTATATGTTGCGTCGGTATATCCAAAATTGTATTCAACCATTAATCCTTTTAAAGGCTTTGTTACAAGTTCAATTTCTATACCCTTGCTGTTTAACTTACCCGCATTTTTTGTAATTGTAACAGCATCGGGTAGAATAAGTGTGGGAACCTGGGCATCTGTTACTTGTGTCATGAATGCAGTAAAGTTAAATTGCAAACGGTTGTTAAACAGATTGTTTTTTAATCCTATTTCTATATTATTACTGTATTCAGGTTTATAAGGATACAAAGGTGGTTGAGAAGGATCTGATGACAAGGCAGTTAAACCGCCCGTTCTATATCCACGGCTGTAGGTTAAAAATGCATCACTGTGAATATTGAAATTATAAGACAATCCAACTTTGGGAGAGAAGGCTTTGAAATTCACACTGGCACTTGTGTCAGGTCTTGTTTCAAAAACCGGTGTTGGGTCTGGATCCTTTTGGTATTCACCCAATACATTGTATTTTTTCATTTCATAATCATAACGCAAGCCAGCAGTGATTTTTAATTTTTCTGTTATTGCATAGCCTAACTGTCCGAAAAAAGCAATGCCTGTATTGATTCCTTTTGTTGAACTGATTATTGAAAAATTTGTGTCGGGCGCTCCAACATATGCTGCGTCCTTTCCAAAATGAATACCTTGTTTTGTCGGATTTTTTTGGTAAAAAAAATAGCTGCCTAAAGTCCATTTCAATTTTGAAATTGATGTTGAAGGAGAAATGAATTTTAATTCCTGTGTAAGTACTTTCACCTTATTCCAGCCAGCACCATAGTTATTTATTACAGTAATTCCGTCAATAGGGGAGAAATCTCCATCCAATGGTTTATCATAATAACGGTGATTGTATTGATAAGATGTTTGCGAACTGAAATTAAATTGTTTACCCGTATAGGCAGCAATGAAAGACAAATTGAAACTGTTGTCGATCATTTTAGCTGTAGCATCCTGGTTCAGGTGAAAAGGGGCTTTCAAGGCTTCTTCCACTCCGTTCACCAAAGGGAAAGCGCCATTATTCCGATTCCCCTGCTGTTTTAGATTAACAGTAAAAGTTAACTTTTTATCTGCTAAATATTTCAGACAAAAATTATTTGATGATAAATATTGTTTATCAAAAGAACTGTTGTTGAAATCATTGGTATAAAAACCGTTTCGCTTGTGAAATACGGATGATATTCCCAGGTAAATTTTATTTTTTACCAAGGGTAAATTCAGGGATGCGAAGAGTCGCATTTGACTGTAATTGCCGGCGTTTAGTTCAATGTTTCCTGTTGTTTTATTCCCCGGTTGTTTTGT
>JAYSWW010000389.1:0-20828 GCA_043717805.1 Ferruginibacter sp. | reverse complement strand
GCCACTATAGTGGCCAGACGACTGCTGCCTGCCATTTTTGCATTAATCCTGCCTTGGCACAATGATTGACATTCCCATATTAAATAATAAAATAAATATATCATGGGAAAAATAATAGGAATTGACCTCGGAACCACCAACAGTTGTGTTTCTGTAATGGAGGGTAATGAGCCGGTTGTAATAGCAAATGATGAAGGACGCCGTACAACACCGTCAGTAGTAGCTTTTTTAAAGAATGGAGAACGTAAAGTAGGTGATCCTGCCAAAAGACAGGCTATCACAAATCCACAAAATACCATTTCAAGTGTGAAGCGGTTCATGGGTCGTCGTTTCGACGAGGTAACTGAAGAAAGCACCCATTGGAGTTATAAAGTTGTAAAAGGTGACAATAATACCGTTAGAATTGACATAGACGGCAGGATGTACACTCCACAGGAAATAAGCGCAATGGTATTGCAGAAAATGAAAAAAACAGCCGAAGATTATCTTGGTCAGGAAGTGAGCGAAGCCGTTATTACAGTTCCGGCATATTTCAACGATGCCCAGCGCCAGGCTACCAAAGAAGCAGGTGAAATTGCAGGATTGAATGTTCGCCGTATCGTAAACGAACCAACAGCAGCCGCTCTTGCTTATGGTCTTGATAAAAAAGGTAAAGATCAGAAAATTGCCGTGTTTGACCTCGGAGGCGGAACATTTGATATTTCTGTTCTGGAATTGGGCGATGGTGTATTTGAAGTTAAATCAACCAATGGTGATACTCACCTGGGTGGTGATGATTTTGATAAAGTAGTGATGGACTGGCTGGCAGATGAATTTAAAAAAGATGAAGCCATCGACTTGCGTAAAGATCCAATGGCGTTACAACGTTTGAAAGAAGCTGCTGAAAAAGCCAAGGTTGAACTGTCTTCATCTTCAGAAACAGAGATAAATCTTCCTTATGTAACCGCTGTTGATGGTGTTCCCAAGCATTTGGTAAAGAAACTTACACGTGCAAAATTTGAAGCACTGTCTGATAAATTATTTGAACGTTGCTTAAAGCCTTGCGAACAGGCCTTGAAAGATGCAGGAATGAATGTATCCCAGATTGATGAAGTGATTTTGGTTGGGGGTAGTACCCGCATTCCAAAAGTGCAGGAAATAGTAGAAAAATTCTTCGGAAAAAAAGCAAACCGCAGTGTTAACCCGGATGAGGTTGTAGCAATCGGTGCCGGAATACAAGGTGCTGTATTAACCGGAGAAGTGAAGGATGTGTTGTTGCTGGATGTTACTCCACTGAGCCTTGGTATTGAAACCATGGGTGGTGTAATGACCCGTTTGATCGAAAGTAATACAACCATTCCTACAAAAAAATCAGAAACATTCAGTACAGCAAGCGACAATCAACCGGGCGTACAGATCCACGTTTTGCAGGGCGAAAGGCCTATGGCAGGTCAGAATAAGAGTTTGGGAATGTTTAACCTCGATGGTATTCCACCAGCTCCGCGTGGTGTTCCGCAGGTAGAAGTTATTTTTGATATTGACGCCAATGGTATTCTTCATGTAACAGCAAAGGATAAGGGTACCGGTAAAGAACAAAAGATCCGTATTGAAGCAGGCAGCGGATTGAGCAAAGAAGAAATTGAAAAGATGAAGAATGATGCCAAGGCAAATGAAGAATCCGATAAAAAAGAAAAAGAAAAAGTAGAAAAAATAAACCAGGCCGATAGTTTGATCTTCCAGACAGAAAAACAACTAAAGGATTACGGTGAAAAAATTTCTGCTGATAAAAAAGCAGTTATAGAATCTTCATTGGGCAAATTAAAAGAAGCACACAAAGCACAGGATATTGCACAAATTGATACTGCCGTAACTGAATTGAATGCAGCATGGACAGCAGCCAGTGAAGAAATGTACAAGGCTACACAGGAAAATGCAACTCCGGGGGCAGATGCAGGTTCTCAGCAGGCCAATGGCCATAACGGGGAAGAACATACTGCCAATGCAGGTGCGGAAAATGTAACGGATGCCGAATTTGAAGAAGTAAAATAATCTGAAACAATAAAAGGGGTGCCAGGCTGATTCAGTAACCTGGTACCCCTTTTTATTTAATAAAATGACCGGGAAAATATATTTTTCCTTTTACATAATTTTTTTTCAAAAATTACGTTACCCTATTCTATATAACCGTTTAACCCCCCACCTATGAAAAAATTTGTCATCTTATTTATCTTCGTATCAGTCATTCTTGGTTTCCTAGTGTCCTGCAGCAGGTCAGTATCTGTTCAGCAAGCTGCCAACAATCATTACAGGCATTGCAGGCAGGTAAAATAATTCTAAATATTTTCAATTATAAAGTAAAAATGCCCCGTTATAAACAGGGCATTTTTTTAAGTACCTGTCAATTGTGATCAACTGGTACCTGAATATCTTTTGATCATTACATCAGATCCATAGCTGCAACGAAAAAAGTAACATTGAAAGGTAATATCATAGAACAATAACCTCCGCCAACCTGGTATACCCAGAAAAATACGCCTATTGACAGAAAAAATAAAAGCCAATACAAACCCCTGGATTTTTTTGCTGTTTCCATTTGTAATTTAATTTTGGCAAATATATGATAGATGGAATAAAATCAAGCTTTTTTGTAATTAAAATAATTGAATAATTACAATAATTCTATTTGCTTAAATTGCGTCTTGAAAAGTAAAATATGATCATTCAGTTTCATTTAAAGTATAAAACTCAATACGGGCAGGCATTGTATATCAGGATCAACGGATCATCTGCTGAAAACATCACAGAACCCATTGATATACTGATGCAGTACCTGAATGATGAATACTGGCATGTATTTGTAGATTCGGAAATTTCAGGCCTGGCAGAAGGTATTGCATACCGTTTTTTTTTAAGGGAGAACGGAAAAGAGGACCGGTATGATCTGCGTCAATCAAAGTTCATCAGTTTTAAAAAAATAAAAGCAGGTCACCTGGATGTGGTTGATGAATGGCAGGATGAACCATTGCACGAAAATATTTTTGCAAGTAAACCATTTGAACAGGTATTTAATAATAGTATCAGTAAAGGAGCTAAGAAGGAAAAAGCCAAAAAGTTTACACATATATTCAAGGTATTTGTTCCACTCTTGCAGGATGGAAAAATCATATGCCTTTCGGGATCTGCAAAGGAAATGACTGAATGGTCAGATACCGAACCTGTTTTATTGCACAGGTCAAAAGATTACTGGTCGGTTAGCCTAAACCTGCATAAAGAAAAATTTCCCATCGAATTCAAATTTGGTATTTACGATACGGAAGAAAAAAAACTGATTCATTTTGAAGAGGGGAGTAACCGTATCATTGGATTTCCGGCAGTTAAAGACAAGCCCGTATTGTTTCATTTTTTCCCCCGGTTCGATCAATATGCCTGGCAGGGTACAGGGATAAATGTTGCTGTGCCATCCTTGAAATCGTCTCAAAGCTGGGGTGTGGGAGATTTTACGGATCTTAATTTACTGATCGATCTGTCTTCCCGGGCAGGAATAAAAATGATACAATTGCTTCCGGTTAATGATACTACCGCAACACATACCATCAAGGACTCATATCCTTATGCATCCATTTCAGCATTTGCCCTGCATCCTTTATATCTGAATGTTCATAAATTATCATTGGCCGCATCTATAGAATTTTCTGATGAGTTGCTTCAGCAGATCAAATCATTGAATGACAAACCTCAATTGGATTATGAAGCGGTATCAAAAATAAAAACGGCTGCAATCAAAGAATTGTATTTTAAAGACAGGTTTTCTTTTAAAGATGATTTTGCTTTTTTTGATTTTTTTGACCTAAACCGGAACTGGCTGGTCCCATATGCAGCATTTTGTTATTTGCGTGATATCTATAATTCAGCAGATCCTGCAAAATGGGAAGATTACGAAGTTTACAATGAGGCAGCCGTTCAGGAATTGGTAAGCCCTGAGAATGCTCATTATGATGAGATTGCCATTCACTATTTTACACAATACCATCTTCACCTTCAACTGCTGGATGCTGTTGAATATGCACATAAGAACGATGTTATTTTAAAAGGCGACCTGCCGATAGGCGTTGGCCGCCACAGTGTGGATACCTGGATGTATCCGGCTTTATTTCACATGGATAAGCAGGCAGGCGCCCCTCCGGATGCTTTTGCAGTGAAAGGTCAAAACTGGGAATTCCCTACATATAACTGGGAAGAAATGGGTAAGAACGATTATGGTTGGTGGCGCCAGCGTATGGAGCACATGAGCAATTATTTTGATGCAATCAGGATCGATCACATTCTTGGGTTTTTCAGGATATGGAGTATCCCGCTTCAGGATGTGGAAGGGATATTGGGGACATTTGTTCCTTCCATACCATTAGGCGTAAACGATTTTGAAGAACAGGGTATTTCTTTTGATGAAGGCCGGTTTTGTAAACCATTTATCAACGATGCTATCATGTCAAAACATTTTCCGGGTAATGAAGACTGGGTTAAGGGAAATGTATTTGATAAGAACGGTTTTAAAAAATCATTCAGCAGCCAGCAAAAGATAGCTGCCTGGTTCAGGGCAAATCCGGCAAAGGCTTTTTTGCAACAGGGATTGTTTGACCTGATGACTGATGTGATTCTGATCAAAGACGCAACAAAGCCTGGTCATTATCATTTCAGGATAAATAACCAGGTAAACGATTCATTTAAATACCTGGATGCATCTGTGCAACAAAAGCTGAATATCCTTTACCAGCGGTATTTTTTTGAAATGCAGGATGAACTCTGGATGAGTGGTGCACAGAATAAATTAAATGCCCTGCAAAAAAACACTGCCATGCTGTTGTGTGCCGAAGACCTTGGTATGGTTCCCGATTTTGTGGAGAATATCTTAAAGAAAAGGGAAATATTATCATTGCAGGTTCAACGGATGCCAAAAAAGATCGGGGAAAAATTTTCGCACCCCAGGAATTCAAACTATTTAAGTGTAGTTACTCCTTCAACACACGACATGAGTACCATGCGGGAATGGTGGGAAGAAGATAAAGAAGGCATACAATATTTTTACAATCAACTGATGGAGCGTGAAGGAACAGCACCGTTTTATTGTGAGCCATGGCTTTGCAGGGAAATCATTGTGCAGCATTTGAATGCCCCGGCCATGTGGTCGGTATTTTTATTGCAGGACCTGTTGGCCATGGATGATGAATTACGCCGTGAAAATCCTGCTGAAGAGCGGATCAATATTCCTGCAGATACCAATCACAACTGGAATTACCGCATGCATATCAGCCTTGAAGATATTTTGAAACACAAGCTTTTCACAACAAATCTAAAAGCGATCATCAGGCAAAGCGGGCGCTGATAACATTTGATGAAAGTATCGTACAAAACATACAACCTGCCCTTTAAATATCCTTTTACGATTTCCAAGGGAACAAAAACACAGCAGCCTACATTCATTGTACAATTGGAATTTTTTGCGCTTAAGGGATATGGCGAAGCACCGGCCATCAGCTATTATAATATTCCAGTTGAGAAAATGATCTCCGACCTGGAACAAAAGAAAAGTTTTGTTGAAAAATTTTCCTTTTCAGATCCTGAACGTTACTGGCACTACCTCCATCATTTATTTCCAAACAATCCTTTCCTGGTGTGTGCGCTCGATATGGCAGGCTGGGACCTGTATGGAAAACTGAAAAGAAAACAGTTGCACGAATTATGGGGATTGGATACTGACAAGGCTCCGGTTACAGATTATACCATCGGTATCGATTCAATTGAAACCATGGTTAAAAAAATGAAAGAAAAACCATGGCCCGTTTATAAAATAAAAGTGGGCACTGAGGATGATATAGAAATGGTAACTGCTTTGAGGGCTGAGACAACGTCCATTTTCAGGGTTGATGCAAATGCGGCCTGGACTCTGGAAGAGGCAATGCATAAAATCCCATTGCTGAAAAAGCTTGGAGTGGAATTCGTTGAACAACCTTTGGCAAAAGACAATTGGGATGAAATGAAGATCTTATACAAAAATTCACCACTTCCATTGATTGCCGATGAATCCTGTGTAAAGGAAGAAGATGTTATAAAATGTAAAGATCATTTTCACGGCATTAATATCAAGCTTACTAAATGCAGTGGTATCACTCCGGCAAGAAGAATGATCACAAAAGCAAGAGAACTTGGGTTGAAAGCAATGGTCGGTTGTATGAATGAAAGCTCCATTGGAACAGCAGCCATTGCCCAACTGGCACCAATGCTGGATTATGTTGATATGGACGGGCCGTTGTTGTTAACTGAAGATATAGCTGAAGGAGTGAAATTTGAAAATGGAAAGATCGTATACAGGGAGGGACCGGGTTTGGGAATTGAAGTCGTCTGGCCATTATTGTCGTCTGGCCACTAAAGTTGTCAGGCCACTGGAGTGGCCAGACAACTATGAACCCATCAGCTTATTCTTCTGTGCAATAAATTCTTCCTGTGTAATGGCTCCCTTTTGCACCAATTCAAAAAGTTTATTCAATTCATCAGCAATCAATGCCTGGGATGGCCTTGGCCCGGAATTTTCAGCGATGGCTTTTGCCAATAGTTGTGCCTGGTTGCTTTCACGGGCAAGCTTATACGCTTCCTGGGCATGGGTGATCGTATCTTTCAGCAATTTAGGATGATGTATCATGATATAACTGGTATCACCCATTTCAGCAGCCGTTTGAATATCAACATTCCCATAACCAAATATTCTTCCTGAAAATGACTGTGAATATTCAATGTTGTTGATCTTTTCCAGCGGGCTTTCTTTGGCATGCCGGGTTAAAAATCCTTCCTCATCAATTATTCTCAGGTTTGTAACGACCCATACATTGTGAACCCAGTTAAAATAAGACCATATGGGATAAATTGATGATATAAAAATGCAGGTCAATGCAATGGAGGCATTGAAAAACAAAACAGAAATCACTCCGATCAAAGTCCAGATTAAAAAAGGCATCACCAGTTTTAACCAGTGATGCCTTGTGATCAATAATACTTTTTCGTCTTTTTTAAGCGTTGTTCTCATTTGGAACGTTTAAGTCGTATAAGGTTTAATGTTTAGATCGTTGTGTAAATTAATAAAACTTCATTAACCCTTAAACGATTTAAACCATTAAACGAATGAAACGATTTCCCTTTTACCAGATCTTTACCCTCAAACTATCCGCCCTGAACATGGCGTCTCCCTGCCTGATGGAAAAAGTGCTGTAAAAATCATCAACATCAGCAAATGGCCCGTTAACCCTGTATTTTCCGGGCGAATGAACATCTGTTAACAATCGGTTTTTCAATTGTTCTTCCCTGTTATGTCCAAGCCAGCCCAAAGCATATCCTAAATAATATCTCTGCATGGGTCTTAATCCGGCAATTGTCTTATTTTCTTTATACTGGGTAGTTTTTTTGAATGCCTCAACTCCCAATAGTATGCCACCGAGGTCGGCTATATTTTCTCCCAATGTTGCTTTACCGTTGATATGATAACCTTTTACAGGTTCAAATTCATTGAATTGTTTTACCATAACATCAGCTCTTTTATTAAATGATTCCTCGTCGGTTTTTGTCCACCAGCTAACCAGGTTCCCCTTTGCATCAAACTGCCTTCCTTCATCATCAAAACCATGTGTAATTTCATGCCCGATCGTACTTGCACCGGCATAACCATAAACTACAGCATCATCCAGTTCTTCATCCCTGTAACCAGGCACTGTGAATATACCTGCCGGCAAAACAATTTCATTGTTGCTTGGATTGTAATAGGCGTTGTATTCCTGTGGATTCATGTCCCATTCATCGCGGTCAACCGGTTTGCCCAATTTGTTGTATTGATAATTATGCCAGAATATTCTTGCACTCATGTAATTTTTTGCCAGGCTTTCTTTATCGATGTTTAATGCAGACATGTCCTTCCATTTATCCGGGTAACCAACTTTGCTTTTAATAGCGGCTAATTTTGCATAAGCCTTTTGTTTGGTGCTATCACCCATCCAGGTTAGTTTGCTGATCCGGTCTTTGAGCGCATCACGAATCGCTTCAACCATATCTGTGTAACGTTTTTTTGCTTTTTCGTTAAAAAATTCCTTCACATAAAGCTGGCCAAGCATTTCACCCATGGCTCCTTCTTCCATTTGAATGGCGCGTTTCCATCTTGGTTTTCTAACTTTAGCGCCGCTGAATAGTTTATTGAAATTAAATGATTCAATTCCGTAAGCATCGGGTAACACTGCAGCAAGGTCGCTCAACAGGTTGAATTTTACATAGCTTTTCCAGTCTGAAATTGCTGTTGTTGTCAATACTGAATTTAAAGCTTTAAAAAATTCAGGCTGGCCTACAATGACTGAATCAACAGATTTTACACCCATATTTCCCAGGTATGACGCCCACTCAACATTGGATGCCATTTTACCAAGATCTGTTATTGCCATTTTATTATAATTCTTATAGGGATCCCTGAGATCTTCTATTTTCCTGGAAGCTGAAGCAAGGGTTGTTTCCAATTTCAAAATATTTTTTGCAGCATTTGCAGCAGCAGCCGAATCATCACCTGCCATTGAAAGTATTTTTGCAATATATTTCAGGTATTGGTTCCTGATATTAACAGTGGATGAGTCGGATTTGAAATAATATTCTCTTTCCGGTAAACCAAGTCCACCCTGCCACAACTGGTAAGCCATCACATCACTTTTCTTTGCATCTTGTCCAACCCATTCACTGAATAAAGTGGATGAACCTATTTTTTTAAGATCAGAAACTACTGTTACCAATGATCTGACATCTGTTATCCCATTTACTTTATCTAACAATGATTGAATGGGTTTCAATCCATCCGCTTCAATTTTTGCACTATCCATTGCCGTTGTCCAGAAGTCCCCGATCTTTTGGTCCCCGCTACTTTTGGCAGCATTGGAAGCCGCAGCTTTTTCACTGATCTCACGAAGCCTTCTCAGGTTTTCTTCAATGACCAGGTTTCCAATTCCCCAACTTGATTGTTCACCCGGGATCGGGTTTTTCCTGATCCATCCGCCATTGGCGTATTCGAAAAAATCTGCGGCGGGGTTTATGGTTGTATCCAGGTTGGATAAAAGTACATCAGCTTTTGAGGCTGCTGTTGTTTTATCTTCGTTGTTACAGGCATATAAACTGGTACACATTAGAAAAATTGCCATTATTTTATTCATCTTGTATAAATTTTATCAATAAAAGTAGGGAATGATTTCTAGTGATTAAAAATATTTTGATGAAAGGTCGGAAAATTCTACTGATTCACTGATTTAAGACAGGGGCAATGGGATTGATCATTGAGTCAGTTACAAAAAATACATTGGGGTATCACATTTTTCTAAACATTTATACGATTTTCGCACTTATGACACCAGAAAGAACCGAACGCCTGAATAAGGTATTGAGTAAAAGGCAACCGGGTATAACGGTTGTGTTGGAAAATGTTTCAGATCCGCATAATATTTCTGCGGTGATGCGTACTTGTGATGCTATTGGTATTCAGGATATTTATGTGTTAAACACTGTTATTGCTAAACATAAAAAATGGGGTGCCAATAGCAGCTCAAGTGCTGCCAAATGGTTAACGGTTCACCAGTTTACGGATGTAAATGAATGTTTTTCTGCATTGCGAAAAAATTACCAAAAAATTTATTCAACGCACCTCAGCAAGGATGCTGTTGACCTTTATAATCTGAATTTAACGGAATCTGTAGCCCTTGTTTTTGGAAATGAACACAGCGGGGTAAGTGATGAACTGATCGGTTTGTGCGACGGGAATTTTATCATTCCCCAGGTAGGTATCATCAAATCATTGAACATATCGGTTGCATGTGCAGTTTCCTTATATGAAGCTTACAGACAGAAAAGGGTCGCCGGCCATTATGATCAGCAGCAACTGGAAGCCAAAACACTAGAACAATTAAGAACAAGTTGGGGATTTATCAGCGATGAAACTTAATTAATTGTCATATTATATATAAACCATACCCTGTTTTCCTTCTATGCCAAATTGTATTTTTTAAATGGTATCATTTGTTTAAACTGATTACAATAACTTTATTAAATAAAAATACACTTATGCGCATTCAGTTGATTTCAATTCTTTTTTTCATAAGTCTTCAGGTTTTTAGCCAACACAAAAAACCGCTCGATCATACGGTATACGACGGATGGAGGTCTGTAGGCGAAAGAATGATCAGCAACGATGGCAATTATATAGTCTATACTATCATTCCACAGGAAGGAGATGCTGATATGATCATCCAACACATCAAAACAAATTACAGGAAAATAATTCCCAGGGGATATGGAGCTGTGATAACCGAAGACAGCCGCTTTGTGATCTTTAAAATCAAACCGGCGTTCCAGGATATTCGCCAGGCAAAGATCAAAAAGAAAAATACAGATGACATGCCCAGGGATTCTCTGGCTATTGTAACCCTTGGGGAAGATAGTGTTACAAAGATCATCCGGGTAAGATCATTTAAAACCCCTGCAAAATCCGCGGGATGGGTTGCATATCAATTGGAAAAACCTTTGCCGGATACCGCAAAAAATAAAACAACACCTGATTCAGTAAAACTCCGGATAGACATGCTGGCAAAACTGGCTGATTCAGTCATACGCAGGTCACTCGATTCTATAAAAGGCAATATTGAAAAAGAAGAACTGATTGTTGCAACCCAGAAAGCAGTTAAAGAAATTTATAAAAAAGCCGATGAGAACATCTACGAAAATCATTCCGATGCTGAGTCTGATGATGCTTCTGCCGGCGGAAATGCTGAAGGTACAGAACTTGTTGTTCGTAATTTGAATACTGCTGCTGAAAAAACCTTTAAACTCATTGCTGATTATTTATTTGATGAAAAAGGGACAAAATTGTTGATCAGATCAACAAAAGTTACAAAAGATAGTAACAGTAAAGCTTACCTGGTTGTTTATGACCTGCAGGCCGATCATCTTGATACGATCATGCGTGGATTGAATGATGCTAAAAATTACAGTTTCGATACAGCAGGTAAACAACTGGCATTTGTTGCTGAAAGAGACAGCAGCAGCAAGGCTTTACAGAAATTTTACAAATTATGGTATTATGCAGCAAATCAGGATTCTGCAACGATCCTTGCAGAAAAAAATACCATAGGGATGAAATTGGGAAGTACAGTTAGTGAGAATGGTTCTGTATCATTTAGTAAAGACGGGAAGAAAATATTTTTCGGGGTTGCTCCCATACAGCCTCCAAAAGATACAAGCCTGGTTGATTTTGAACTGGCCCGATTGGATATCTGGCATTACAATGATGATTACCTGCAACCGCAACAGCTAAAGCAATTAACACAGGATATTAAACGCAGTTTTGTATCTGTTATTAAACCCGGTACAACCGAACTGATACAACTGGGCGATGAAGATGCAGAAAATATTTCTTTTGTAGATGAAGGGAATGCAAATTGGGTATTGGCCATAACCACTAAAAATAACCGCAAAGCTTCTCAATGGGAAGGGCGATCAAGGTCTACGGTTTATATGATCAGTACCGAAGATGGGAAAAGAAAACTGGTAGAGGCAAACAGCCCCGGCATTTTTAATGCATCTCCTGCGGGAAGATTTATTTACTGGTACAATCCTGAATCGAAAAACTATTTCACATACAATACAATCAACGGGCAAATAAAAAATATCACCGATAAGATCAAAGAACCGTTGTATGATATTGAAAATGATGTCCCCGATCTTCCACGGGCCGCAGGCACAACCGGCTGGACAGCGAATGACCGCCACTTTCTCCTGAATGATGTGTATGATATATGGCGGGTAGATCCCAACGGGATAGAACAGCCGGTAAATATCAGCAATGGGTGGGCTAAAAAAAATAAAACGGAATTTACTTATATAAATTTCGACAAGGATAAAAGATCCATTGATGAAAATGAAACAATTTTAATAAGGTCATTGGATAAAAGAACAAAGTTTGCAGGATTCTATCTCAAAAAAATAAATGACCAGTCAGATCCTGTATTGATCACAGCGGGCCCGTTTGCATACAGTGGATCACTTGTTAAAGCAAAGTATACAGATGCTTATATTTTTCAGCGTAGCAATATCAATGAATCTGAATTGTATGCCGGTAATGATTTGAAGAACATGAATAAGGTTACTGATATAGCATTGCAGCAAAAAGATTACAATTGGCTGAGTGTGGAATTGGTTAAATGGAAAATGTTTGATACAAAAATGAGTGAAGGCCTTTTATATAAACCTGAGAATTTTGATCCCAAAAAAAAGTACCCGGTAATTTTTTATTTTTATGAACGCGATGCAGATGGATTGTACAATTACCGGGCTCCGGCTCCAAGTGCATCAACGATAAACATACCATATTTTGTAAGCAATGAATACCTCGTATTTGATCCTAATATTTATTACAAAACCGGAGAACCGGGTGAAAGTGCTTACAACAGCGTGGTGAGCGCTGCAAAATATTTATCTAAAATGCCGTGGGTTGATAGTACACGGATGGCCATCCAGGGCCAAAGTTGGGGCGGTTACCAGGTTGCTTATCTCGTTACACGTACCAATATATTTCGTGCAGCCGGTGCAGGCGCTCCCGTTAGTAACATGACCAGTGCTTATGGTGGTATACGCTGGGGTGCAGGTATAAACAGGCAATTCCAGTATGAGAAACAACAAAGCCGCATTGGTGCCACCCTTTGGCAACGCCCGGATCTTTACATTAAAAATTCACCATTGTTTAAAGCCGACAAAGTAAATACACCGCTGTTAATCATGCACAATGATGCAGATGGTGCCGTACCCTGGTACCAGGGAATAGAATATTTTACAGCCCTCAGGAGATTGGGGAAAAAAGTATGGATGCTGGAATACAACGGCGAAGATCACAACCTCGTTGAACGTAAGAACCGAAAAGATCTTTCAGTAAGGCTGGGGCAATTCTTCGACTACTATTTAAAAGATGCTAAACCGGCCAACTGGATAAAATATGGATTGCCTGCTGTTGACAAAGGGAAAGATTGGGGATTGAAAGTAGAGTAGGAGCTGATACTGGATACTGCCTGCCTTGCTGAACGCCTTTCGGATGGGGATGCTAGATCCTTTATACCGGGTTTTCCTGATATAAAGTTTTACATTTTTACGAATCAATTGTCAGGAACCTGGAAGAAGCCATTCTTTATCATTTAAAACAAATATCCTGTCCCGGAATAAGAAATCTGCATACAAAAATATTTTTTGAAATTTTCTAAAAAATGGAATTAAGTAATATTGCAGTTGTAAATTTTCATCCCTGGTAAAAATTCTCTTAATGTTTGGTTATCTCTGAATTTCATATGAAGCTGTTGTTATCTTTACTAAAATGATAATCATATGAAAAATAAAGGAATTGATCAGATAATGACTGAAGAGAGCGAGCAACTTCAAAAACTTCATGGGATCGTAGAAGATGCCATCAAAGAAGAAAAACTGATCATAAACAATTTATCAAACCCACCGGATGAATTGCTTTCACCAGGTCAGAAAATTTCTGACAAAGTAGCCCGGTTTGGCGGAAGCTGGAAATTCATTATCCTTTTTATGATCATACTTACAATCTGGATCATTTATAATGTTGCAGCGCCTTTGGGAGATAATTTTGATCCTTACCCATTTATTCTGATGAACCTGATTTTATCTTGTATTGCGGCATTGCAGGCGCCAGTGATCATGATGAGCCAGAACCGCAAAGAAGAAAAGGACAGGATGAGAAGTGAAAACGATTATATGATAAACCTGAAATCAGAAATGCAGATCAGGAGCCTGCACCAGAAAATGGATCTGTTGCTGGAAGAACAAATAAAAACATTGTTTGAGTCACAGGCTAAACAATTTGAATTGTTGAAAGAAATAGATACTAAATTAAAAATGCTTAATGTTAAATAGATTATAAACATCGTTTAATTAAACATATGTTTCCTGTAAAGATCTTCGAATAAAATCCATTTATTTGGTTAACTTTCTGAACTTAAAAAGTTTTTTTATGGAAGAAAGTCGCAGACAATTTTTACACAAAGCCGGCTTGCTTGCCGGGGCTTTTTCAATAAACAATTTATTCAATGAATTATATGCTGAATCATTTGATCTGGCAAATAAAAAAGCAGCCCTTCTTTCTTCGGATGAATTGGCCGCAGATGAGGATTACTGGTCCACGATTCAACAGGCATATTCTGTTAATCCTAATATCATCAATCTGAATAATGGAGGAGTAAGTCCGGCGCCGCGTGTTGTACAGGATGCTTTGGACAGGTACAATAAATTGTGCAATGAAGGTCCGTCTTATTATATGTGGCGGGTGCTGGACATGGGCAGGGAACCGCTGCGGGATAAACTTGCAGATCTTGCAGGAACTTCATCAGAAGAAATTGCCATTAACAGAAATGCTACAGAAGCTTTAAATACAGTCATCTTCGGGTTGAGGTTAAAACCCGGTGATGAAGTGATCGGTACCAGGCAGGATTATCCAAACATGATCAATGCTTGGAAGCAACGCCAAAGCAGGGATGGGATTCAATATAAACAGATCAGTTTTGATTTTCCTGTTGAAGATGACGATACAATTGTGAATGCATTTGAGAATGCCATTACTTCCCAAACAAAATTATTACATGTAACGCATGTGATCAATTGGGTTGGACAGATAATGCCCGTAAAAAAGATCGCACAAATGGCGCATAAAAAAGGAATCGAAGTATTGGTGGATGGGGCTCATTCATTTGGTTTACTCGATTTTAAAATTCCGGAACTGGAGGCGGATTATTTTGGAACCAGCCTGCATAAATTTCTGAGTGCTCCCATTGGCAGCGGTATGTTGTACATAAAAAAAGATAAGATTAAAAATTTATGGCCGCTTGTCTGCAATGATAAACCTGAAAGTGATGATATCCGGAAATTTGAAACGCTTGGAACCAGGAGTTTTCCCATAGAACAGGCGATCGGTGAGGCCATCAATTTTCACAATGCCATTGGTGCGGAAAGGAAACAAAAACGTATCCATTACCTAAAAAATTACTGGGCTTCAACTGTACAGAAAATCCCGAAAGTGAAGATCCATACTTCACTCAACCCGGCTTTTTCCTGTGCCATCTGCGGTGTTAGTATTGATGGAATGTCAGTGTCGGAACTCGACAGCCAGCTTTTCAATAAATATAAGATCCATACTGTTGGTATTGTATGGGAAAACATAAATTGTGTAAGAGTAACACCTCATGTATATACCAGGAAAAAAGACCTTGATAAATTGATCGTTGCTATTGAAACAATGGCATCAAAATGAGATGAATGAATATAATTTATGCATGTCCTCACAAATGAAATAAAATTCCCACCCGTCGAATCAGCCGATGAAGATGGTTTTTTAGCCATTGGTGGTGACTTGAAAACAGAACGTTTACTGGAAGCATACCGCAATGGTATCTTTCCATGGTATAATGAAGATGATCCTATATGCTGGTGGAGCCCGGATCCAAGGTTTGTATTATATCCCGGTCAATTGCATATTAGTAAAAGCATGCAGCAAATCATCAAAAGAGGGCAATTTGAATTTTCGGTCAACCGTGTTTTTGAAGAGGTCATTCGTGCCTGCAGTGCTGTAAAAAGAAAAGATTCAAATGGTACCTGGATAAGTGAAGCAATGATAGCTGCATATTGCAAGCTGCATAAACTCGGTTATGCTGTTAGCGCAGAAGCTTGGCATGGCGGAAAACTGGTTGGCGGATTGTATGGAATAAAAATGGGTAAAATGTTTTTTGGAGAAAGTATGTTTAGCATAATTCCGAACGCAAGTAAATTTGCTTTTATAAAATTAGTACAACAACTAAAAGCTGGTGGATTGTCATTGGTAGATTGCCAAATGCATACAAATCATTTGGAAAGTCTGGGTGCTGTAATGATACCCAGAAAACAATTTATTGAAATGTTGAAACAACAATTTTAAAAAGTGAGCTTTGTGTCTTAAAGGCCCAGGGGCAATAAGATTAAGCCGCTAAAACACAAATGCTCAAAGTGACACAAAGAAAAAATAAACTATGGCAAAGGAACATCTGTATAAAACAAATATTGAATGGACCGGCAACAGGGGAGAAGGCACCGGACATTATAAAAGTTACGACAGAAGCCATGTGATATCTGTTGACAATAAGCCAGTCATACAAGCCTCATCTGATCCTGCATTCATGGGCGATGCAACAAAGTATAACCCGGAAGAACTACTGGTTGCTGCATTGTCTTCTTGTCACATGCTTTGGTTTTTGCATTTATGTTCTGATCATGGGATTGTTGTAGTTGATTATAAAGATGAAGCAACTGGTGTAATGCTGGAAACAGCATCGGGTGGTCATTTTACAGAAGTGGTTTTACATCCTGTTGTTACAGTCGGTGATAAAGCCCACATCAATAAAGCAAATGAATTACACCACGAAGCAAATAAAAAATGTTTTATTGCCAACTCGTGTAATTTTCCTGTAAAGCATGAGCCTACCTGTTGGGGAAATTGAGATCACAAACTTTTCCTTTTAAAATATAGTTTGCTGTCATCTTCAAGGTACAAGATCAGTTTGTTGTTTTGAAGGTAATAATCAACCAGCTTATTGCTCAGTAATTCATTGAATATCTTCCCTGCTTTGTTATTATTGCAGGCCATTTTAGTACTCATGAATGGGGAGAATTTTATCCTGTTGCCTTTCATTTCTATTGTGGAACTGATATTGTTACAACCATCAGATCCGGTCATGTTATTTTCCTGCAGGTTAAATTCAAGTATTGGTAATCCTCTTTGAAAATCATCAGCATGTTGTGTTTCGTTGTTGATATATTCCAACACCCAAATATCATTTATCCTGTGATCGAATAAATATTTTCCACAACCTGTATAGATCTTATTATTTACAGTAACATCAACTTTTTTTCCGAATTTTTCATCCTTTCCTGCGCAGGAACTATTATAGATATCAATCATCATAGCTCCAAGGTTGGTTTGAATGATGTACTTTTCTGATCCTGAAGAAAATTCTCTTTTTTCAAAATTGGGTAATACGTCTAATGAAATACCATCCGCAGAGCGGAATGAAATGAGGTTGTCAAAATCTAATTCCAGAGTCCAGTAAGCGGCAAAATTGCCGGTTGCATAGAGGTCAATACCCTTTTTTTGCTTTTGTATGATGCTGTCAGGAGGCATGATATTCCTTTGGGTAGTTAAGATCTTTTCAACAGTGGTTTTTGAGCCCGTTTTGCAGGCAGTAAATAAAAAAACAGGTATGATAAATGTTAAAAAAGTTATTTTCATATAAAATTCTGGAGTTAAAAATAAAGAATTAATCTTATTGGACTTCCTTTGTGTAAAAACAATAACATTGAGTTTTGATTTACCCTTTGATTGATTAATAGTCCTGCCAATTGCAGATTTGTATTAATGCAAAAGATAAATTATCACGGTTAGATTTAAGGAAAGTTTAAATATGGTTGTTTAAATTTAAATTAAGATTAAACTGTTCAGATGAAAAGAATACTTTTTATAAGTGTGTTTTTCCTTGCTGGTTGTTATACAAAACAAGTTGCAACAAACAGCACAACAACTCCTGTTACTCAAAATTCCACCACGGTTGTTAACGGGAAACTATTTGCAACAGTTTTTCAGCAAAAAGCGGCAGAATACAGAGCTCTGTGTTTCCAGGCTTATAATATTGCAAGGTTTCGGTTGGATAATTACCGGGCAATAACGGGTAAGCCAAAAGCAATTATCACAGACATTGATGAAACATTGTTGGATAACAGTCCTTACCAGGCTCGCCAGGCCCTGGTTGGAAAAGATTATGACCCTGTTTCATGGAATGACTGGACTTCTAAAGGCATTGCAGATACAATACCTGGATCTGCATCATTTTTAAAATATGCTGCTTCACAAGGAGTAACCATTTATTATATTACCAACAGGGAAGAAAGGGACCGGGCGGGTACAATTAAGAACCTGCGTTTATTTAACCTGCCGAATGCAGACAGTGCTCATTATATGCAAAGACAAAATATTTCAAGTAAGGAAGCACGAAGGCAAATGGTAAATTCTACCTATGAAATTGTTATGTTGATCGGAGATAACCTTTCTGATTTCAGCATCTTATTTGACAAACGAAATTCCAATGATCGTTTGCGGAATACCAATTTTTCTGCATCAGATTTTGGAAACCGTTTTATCATGTTACCCAATTCAACTTATGGTGACTGGGAATCTGCAATGTATAATTATAACAAGTACAGTTTAATGCAGAAAGATTCAGTGATGAGATCGGTGCTGAAAACATACTAAGTAATATGCAGTGATCTTGAAATAAAAAACAACAGAAAATCCTGCTGTTTTTTTGTGATTCTATTTATTGATCATCAGATGCTCCTGTTTGGATCAAAATTCTCCAATTCTTTGCTTACTGAATTTAAGAATGTTGAACCCAATGCACCATCAATGATGCGATGATCATAACTCAATGAAATATACATCATGTGACGGATAGCGATGCTGTCGCCCTGCGGGGTTTCAATGACCATCGGCCTTTTCTTTATTGCTCCAACAGCCATGATAGCTACCTGGGGCTGACTGATGATAGGAGTTCCCATGATGCTGCCAAAAGTACCTACATTGGTTAATGTAAATGTACCACCGGTTGTATCATCGGGTTTTAATTTATTGTTGCGTGCTGCATTGGCAAGTCCGTTTACCTGTTTGGTAAGGCCTGTCAGGTTTAACTGGTCTGCATTTTTTATAACCGGAACGATCAGGTTTCCATTTGGCAAAGCCGTTGCCATTCCGATGTTCAGGTCTTTTTTTATTATGATCCTGTCTCCGTCAACGGAGCTGCTGAGCATTGGGTATTTTTTTAAACTTTTAATGATGGCTTCTATGAAAAGTGGCGTGTAGGTGATTTTTTCGCCTTCTCTTTTTTCGAAATCTTTTTTTACTTTTTCCCTCCATAATACCAGACTTGTAACATCACATTCAGCAAAGCTTGTAACATGTGCGCTGGTTGCTTTGCTGTCTACCATGTGCTTGGCGATCAGCTTGCGCATACGATCCATTTCTATGATCTCAACATTTCCGGGATAGTTGTTAACTGTTAGCTGTTGGCTGTTAGCCACTGCAAGCTGGTTGTTACTATTCTCAAGAATAGAAACTGGTTCAATTGCCTGACTAATAGCTGATGGCTTATGGCCAACAACTCTGCCCTCAATGAAAGCAAGTATATCTTTTTTACTAACTCTTCCATCCTGTCCGGTGCCGGGAATGTTTTCCAGTTCACTCATACTGATTCCTTCACTTGCTGCAATATTAAGAACCAGGGGTGAATAAAAACGGGCGGTTGCCTTGGCACCGGTATTGTTGTTTGCAACTGCAGGCTGAAATGGTATTTCTTCTACAAGCTTTGCTTCTTCATATTCTTTTACAGGTGCAGGGGCTGATGCCTGTGATTGTGTGACTGTTGCACCGGTTTTTATCCTTGCAATTACGGTTCCGATTGGCACTACATCATTTTCTTTAAAAAGGATCTGATCTAAGATTCCTTCTGCTGTGGAAGGTACTTCACTGTCAACTTTATCAGTAGCGATGTCGAGCACGGTTTCATCCTGTGCTACTTTATCACCTGGTTGTTTGTGCCATTTTAAAATGGTGGCTTCCATGATGCTTTCTCCAAGCTTTGGCATTATTAAATCTACTAAACTCATATAGCTGCAAATAATTTAATATAAGTGGTTAATTAAGGACAAATGTAAGTAAATCTGTGGGTATGGCTAAGAGATGACATCTTTTTTCCAATAAGAGATGACATCTATACAGATATTATGGTATGTCGTCATGAAAAAGATGTCATCTCTCATTGTGAAGCTATCCATTGTCTAAAATAAATTTTCTCAGTAAATTCAACGCATTAACTGCGGTGAGTTGTATGTTCAATTGCCTTTCATAACGAAAATGCATTTTTTGTGTGATTATTTTTTCAATATTACCTACAGCCATCCAAACAGTGCCTACCGGTTTATCAGCCATGCCGCCATCAGGCCCCATGATACCGGAAACAGCTATGGCATAACCTGATCCAATGTTTTTCAGTGCACCTTTGGCCATTTCAATCACCACTTCTTCACTAACTGCTCCTTTATCAATGATAGTATTATTGTTTACCTGTAACAGGTCTTCCTTTGCTTTGTAAGAATAAGCCACAACGCTTCCATCATAAAAAGCTGAAGAACCGGGAATACTTGTTATAAGATGAGCTATATATCCCCCGGTGCAACTTTCGGCAGTACACATGGTTTTGCTCTTTTTCAACAACAGTTTCCCCACGATATTTTCCATCTTCTCGTCTTCATTGGTTATCATATATGCTGAAACCTGCTGTTGTAATGCTATAAATTTTTCATTCATCAATGAATCCAACTCAACTTTATTATAGCCAATTGCTGTTAATCTCAGCCTTACCATTCCATAATTGGGTAAGTAAGCAAGTTTAATATGAGAGGGCAATGATTCTTCAAAATCCTGGATCATATCAGCAAGCATGGATTCACCAATTCCGAATGTCATCAGTGTGCGGTGACTGATAAATGGAAGTTCAAATCTTTTTATTAATTCCGGTATCACCGCATCTTCCATCATTCCTTTCATTTCGTGCGGAACACCGGGCATGCTCACAAATATTTTCCCGCCTTTTTCAAACCACATACCGGGTGCAGTGCCTCTTTTGTTTTGAATGATCTTACAAACATCC
>JAYSWW010000388.1:0-3190 GCA_043717805.1 Ferruginibacter sp. | reverse complement strand
TTTTTTGCGGAGAGGGTGGGATTCGAACCCACGGTACAGTTTAACCCGTACGACGATTTAGCAAACCGTTCCTTTCGGCCTCTCAGGCACCTCTCCTTTTTTAACCTGCCCTTGTTTAAGGGGCAGCAAAAATACAATTCAAAATCTTACCACCCAAAACTAAATGTGGAAAAGTCAAAAATAATGAACAACTAACATTTGAATATTGAAAAGGGAACATTCGAATATTGAACAAGGAATAAGGAATTTCGAATGCTGATCGGGCCGGCGCCCTTCATAATTCAATATTCCTTGTTCCTTGTTCGGTATTATTAACCCATATATTTTATAACCGGGGATTATTACATCGCCGCAAGTTGTACCTTTTGTTGCAACTCCAATACACTTTCTTTAAAAAGATTGTCGGTATCCATCAGGTCTTTTACCGTTTGGCAACTATGAATAACAGTGGTATGATCCCTTCCTCCAAAATGCTCTCCGATCGTTTTTAATGAATTCTTGGTAAATGCCTTTGACAGGAACATCGTGATCTGCCTTGCCTGCACGATCTCCCTTTTCCTTGTTTTTTGTAAAAGCTTGTCATAAGGCACATCAAAATATTCACATACCATTTTTTGTATGGCATCGATGGTGATCTCCTTGCTGGAAGATTTTACAAAATTCCTAAGTACTTTTTTTGCCAATTCAAGATCTATTTCCCTCTTATTCAGCGAAGATTGTGCCAATAAAGAAATCAGTGCCCCTTCGAGTTCCCGCACATTGCTGTTTATATTATAGGCAATATACTTAACAACTTCACGAGGCATTTCAAGTCCGTCGCTTTTCATCTTTTTCTCCAGGATCTCGATCTTTGTATCATAATCGGGTACCTGAAGATCGGCACTTAAGCCCCACCGGAATCTGCTTAACAAACGCTCTTGTACACCTTCCAGGTCTTTGGGAGATTTGTCACTTGTTAATATTAATTGCTTGCCACTCTGGTGCAAATGATTAAAAATGGAAAAGAATGCATCCTGTGATTTTTCTGCACGGTTGAAAAACTGAACATCATCAATGATCAGCACATCGATCAACTGGTAAAAATGTATAAAATCATTGATCGCATTGTTACGGCCATGATCAATGAATTGGTTAATGAATTTTTCGGAACTGACATACAATACCACTTTATTATTATGAAGCCTTTTTACTTCATTGCCGATAGCCTGTGCCAGGTGGGTTTTTCCCAAACCAACACCTCCATATATTACCAAAGGATTGAATGAGGTAGATCCCGGCTTTTCAGCAACGGTTTTACCTGCACGGCGGGCAACCCGGTTGCAATCACCTTCAATGTATGCGTCAAAAGTATAGGCGTGATTGAGTTGCGGATCGATCTGCATCTTTTTCAACCCTGGTATTACAAATGGGTTTTTAACAGGATTGTTTATAACAAGAGGAAAATCCATTTCGTTGTTTGAATATGATTTATAACCATTGCCCGGCACATCCATTGTAAGCGGCTTGTTCTTGCTGTTTCCGCTGTCAACCATGATCCTGTATTCCAATCTTGCTTCTTTTCCCAATTCACGCTTTAGTGTTTTAGCAAGAAGAGAAACATAATGTTCTTCAAGGTACTCATAAAAGAACTGACTTGGCACCTGGATGGTTAAAACTTTTTCTTTTAATTCTACAGGCCTGATGGGTTCAAACCAGGTTTTAAAATGTTGCCATTCTACGATATCCTTTATGATCTCTAAACAATTGGTCCAAACTTTATCAAAAACTTTATCCATTATACCTTGGGCAATTTATATTGAGTTATTTTTTTCTTCGGGAACTTTTAACTAAAAAACAAATTTATTTTTTATAAAAATATTTTTTAGCAGGACAGCGAATATCAAAAATAATTTGTTGAAAAAAAAATTTTTTATTCCCTTGTTTTTTACCGAGGGGTCACAGTATGGACTTTTTGTAAATTAAAAATTTTTTTTGTTGAGATTTCGGTACCCTTTCCCTCTTTTGGAAGCTAAAACAGTAGATTTCATTGAAAAAACAGGTTTAAAAAAATACCTTTTGTAAATAGATCTATTTAAGAATCACTTGTAAAAGCTTCTGATTTCCAAAATACAGTATTTTATTTGCTAATTCGGAGTAAAAAACAACTAATTTTTTATCCCGAATTAGCTTTACTTTTGAGTAACAAAAAATCAAGTATATGGGTTACGAACTTACAGGTAAGTTGATCACAAAATATGATATTGTACAACGCACCGAGTCATTTAAGACAAGGGAATTTGTAGTGGAAAAAGCAGAGGATATTAACGGGCGGAGTATTGTCAACTACATTAAGTTTCAATGTGTACAGGATCGCACAGCAATCGTTGATAAGGTAAATATTGGAGACGACATAAAAGTATATTTCAACATCAAAGGAAGTAAATGGGAAAAGGATGGTAAAACAAATTATATCACCAACCTGGATGCCTGGCGAATTGAACAAATGCTTCAGGCCAACTCCCAGGGCGGACCGGATAACGATTATCTGGAACCCCTGGATACTTTCTCAGCAACTGCACCTGATGCTGTAGATGATCTTCCGTTCTAAAAAGTTTAAAGGTTTAAGATGTTTAAAGTTTAATACGCTTCAAAGCAATGACTAAACCTTTAAACGTTTTGAACTTTATTTCACATGCAACAAACCATCACCTTAAGGCTTTCTCCAACCGATGTTGCTGATGATGTAATTATTAAGAGTAAAATTGCTTCTGTATCCGGAAAAAAGAACACAGAAATATCGGGTTTCAATATCATTAAAAAATCTATTGACGCCCGGGGCAAAACTGTATTCATAAATCTCACAGTAAATGCCTTTATCAATGAACCATTTCACAAAAGGGCATTCATTTATTTTTCCTTTAAAGATGTGAGGCATGCAACCAAAAAAGTATTGATCATTGGTGCAGGACCAGCAGGTTTATTTGCGGCCATTTCCCTGCTGGAATCCGGTATACAACCCATTATTTTAGAAAGAGGGAAAGATGTAAAAGCCCGCCGCCGCGACCTTGCCATTCTTAACAAAGATGGTATTGTAAACCCGGAAAGCAATTATTGTTTCGGGGAAGGTGGTGCAGGTACCTATAGTGACGGAAAATTATATACAAGAAGTAATAAAAGAGGTGATATTCAACGGATATTAAACCTGTTTGTT
>JAYSWW010000387.1:0-8195 GCA_043717805.1 Ferruginibacter sp. | reverse complement strand
AGGGACACAAAAGACATCGATATAGTTTGTATTGGTGATGGTATTAAGCTTGCTGAGGAAGTTGCGAAACTGATGGATCCTGCACCCCAGGTGAATTTTTTTAAGAATTTTGGTACAGCTCAGATAATTGTGAAGGAAAAATACAAACAAAAAAAAGTAATTGCGGATTTAAAAGAAGCCAATAATACTCCTGTTCCCTCTCCTTCGGAGAGTGCCAGTCCCGATCATTCGGGAGGTTGGGGTGAGGTCCATGTTGGTGAAGTTTTCGACATCGAATTCGTTGGTGCCCGAAAAGAATCTTACAATTTCGACAGTCGCAAACCTGCTGTTTCTACCGGAACTTTAGAAGATGATCAGAACCGCCGCGACTTTACGATCAATGCACTCGCAATCAGTTTGAATGAAAAAAACTATGGAGAGTTGCTTGACCCTTTTGGCGGCATAAAAGACCTGGAAGCGAAAATAATTAAAACGCCGCTGGCACCCGATCAGACATTCAGTGATGATCCCCTTAGAATGATGCGGGCCATCCGTTTTGCCACACAACTTGATTTTGTGATCGAAGCCGAAACATTGTTGTCAATATCCCGCAATGCAAAAAGAATAAAGATCGTAAGCGGCGAAAGAATCGCCGATGAACTCAATAAAATATTACTGAGTAAAAAGCCATCTGTTGGTTTCGACCTGTTATATAAAACCGGCTTGCTGGAGATCATTTTTCCACAAATGGTTGCACTTGCCGGTGCTGAATACATTGATGGCATGGGGCATAAAGATAATTTTTATCATACCCTGCAGGTAGTGGATAATATTGCTGAAAACACAAATGATCTCTGGCTCCGCTGGGCTGCAGTATTGCACGATATTGCAAAGCCGCCAACCAAAAAATTCGAAGAAGGGCATGGGTGGACATTTCACGGTCACGAAGTAGTGGGTGGGAGGATGGTACCCAAAATATTCACGCAACTCAAGCTTCCGCAAAATGAAAAAATGAAGTTTGTAAGGAAGATGGTTGAAATGCACCTGCGGCCTATCAGCCTTACCAAAGAGAATATAACGGACGCTGCTATACGCAGACTGATATTTGATGCAGGCGAAGACCTCGAATCACTTATGATGTTGTGCCGTGCTGATATTACCTCAAAGAACAAGCAAAAAGTAAAACGTTTCCTCGAAAATTTCGAAATGGTGCTGAAACGCTGTGCAGAAGTGGAAGAAAAGGATCACATCCGCAACTGGCAACCTCCCATAAGCGGTGAAATGATCATGGAGCAATTCAATTTACCACCGGGCAGAACAGTAGGCGTCATTAAAAATGCAATCAGGGAAGCTATACTGGATGGCATCATTCCAAATGAATATGAAGCTGCTTTTATGTATATGATGGTAAAGGCTAAGGAATTAAATGTTTGAGGTTTGAAGTTTGAGAACCCAACCTCAAACTTCAAACTTCAAACTTCAAACTTTTTTATTATTTTTGACTTATGGCAATACTAAAATTCAGGGCATACTGGGAAGATGATGAAAGTACTTATCGAGATGTGGTTATAAAACATTCACAGACTTTTTTTGATCTGCACAACGCAATATTAAAAAGTTTTGAGTTCGACAATAAGCACAAAGCAACTTTCTATCGCAGCAATGACAACTGGCAACGTGGCCGCGAAATTTCATTGGAGAAATATGACAAGGATTACAAGGCCGATCCGTTGATCATGAGCGAAGTGAATATTGGCAGCGAGATCAGGGACCCCAACCAGAAATTCGTTTACGAATACGACTTTAATAAGAACTGGCATTTTATGGTAGAACTTATTAATGTAGATAAAGAGGAAAATTCAAAAGTACAGTATCCTGTCTGTGTAAGAACAGAAGGAATTCCTCCCTCGCAGTATGGCACCAAAGGCCTTGTAGACATTCGCCTGGCAGAAATGGAAGATAAATACGACCTGCAACCCGAAGCACTCAAAGATGGTTTTGGCGAAGAAGGAGAAGAAGGAGAAACTGCAGAAACAGAAGACGATGCAGTTATGGATGAAGGGAATGATGGGTTCTAAAAATATATGATGTATGTTGTATGATCTTGGATCTACTTCATATATCATACATCATACATCATACATCATACTTCATACTTCATTCTTCATACATCAAAATTTTCTATAGTCGAGAGTTCTCTACAAGCTCAAAACTAAATTATGAAAAAGACTTGCATTATAGTCTCAGGCCCCACCGCAGTTGGTAAAACTTCCATCGCAATAGAAATTGCAAAACATTTTTCCACAGAAGTAATCTCTGCAGACAGCCGTCAGTGTTTCAAAGAACTGAACATCGGCGTAGCAAAACCTTCCGATGCTGAATTAAAGGAAGTGCATCATTATTTCATCAACTCCCATTCCATTCATGATAATATTTCTGCAGCGGATTTTGAAAACTATGCGCTGAATGCTGTTGAAAAAATATTTTCAAAAAATGATACCGCGGTAATGGTTGGCGGCACCGGGCTTTATATAAAAGCATTTTGTGAGGGGCTGGATGAAATTCCTGCAATTGACCCACTTGTAAGAGAAACCATTGTAAACGATTACAATAACAACGGAATTCAATGGCTCCGTGAACAGGTTAAATTACATGACCAGGATTATTTTATCAAAGGCGAAACCGGAAATCCCCAGCGCATGATGAGGGCTTTGGAAGTTAAATTGTCAACAGGCTGGCCAATCATGTCTTTCCAGTCAAATCAAAAAAAACAACGCCCTTTTAACATCATTAAAACCGGATTGGAATTGCCAAGAGAGGAATTGTATAAACGCATCAATAAAAGAGTGGATGATATGATGGATGCCGGGTTATTGGAGGAAGTAAGTAAACTTGTACCTTATAAACACCTGAACGCTCTGCAAACAGTCGGTTACAGGGAATTCTTTGATCATTTCGAAGGCAAATATTTATTGGAAAAGGCGGTTGAACTGGTAAAACAAAACACCCGCAATTATGCAAAACGGCAAATGACATGGTTTAAGAAAGATGATTCTGTTGTTTGGCTGGTTCCCGAAATTAAACAGTTATTTGAGTATATAAATTCGAGGTTTGAAGTTTGATGTTCGAGGTTGAGGATTCAAACATCAAACATCAAACTTCAAACTCAGAATTTAAACCCAACCGTCGCCACTACATTCCCCTGTTTCTGGTTCAGTGTGGCAAAAGTATTAGCACGGTCTTCTAACCTGTAAGGAAATGAAACATCTTTTTTTACCCGGTGTACATAAGTCAGGTCAACAAAGAAACCTTTATTGCGGTAACCTAACCCGCCACTAAGCAAAAGTTGATTTGCTTTGAATGCTGCATCTTTATATGGATTGCTGTAATAGGCAAAACCAAGCCTGGCCATGATGATATTGAATTTCAATTCGCCACCGACCCTGAAATTAAAAACGCCTTTGTATTCATCTTTTACAACTTTGTTCAATGCAGAATAATAAGTTTTTTCCGAGGAGCTGATATTTTCATTGTCGCTGCTGAAACGGCTGCTTTTTTGATTTACATATTCAATATCAGCCGTGATGAATCCACGTTGTTTTTTTACATTTTCAATTTCACGGAATACATACGATGCACTCAGGATCGCTTTCCATGGGGCACGTTGTGTGTATTTGCTTTCCCCTTCCAGGCCGTTGGTAAATGTTTGTGACGTTACAGAAAATGATTCCGGTAATCCGGTAGGCGTTTCCAGGTTTGTATAAACCTTCGTGGTCCGGGTATCAGTAAGAAACATATAACTGGGCGTGTGAATGGCCAGTCCGATACGAATAAATTCTGTTGGTTTATAGATCACCCCGATCTTCAGGTTAAAGCCAACGCCTTTCGTTTCAAAATTATCATTGTAAGTAAATGATTTGAAATGATTGAAAACATTTCCTGAAGTATCAGACTCAGTAAATGTTGTATTGCTTTTATAATTCACATAAGGGATACCAAGGGAAAGGCCCATGAGTAATTTATCCTTGAGATTGTGAGCATAGGAAATGGCCAGTTCATGCACTCCGCCGCCCGTTTTTTTATACAGGTCCTGCCTGAGTGCCATGCCTGAATCCAGCAGGTATTCAGGAGCAGCTTTTATGAATATTTGTCCGTTAACCGTAACCGTATCTACCAGGTAAGTATACAAGGAAGGTGCAACACCATATGGAAGGGGAGAATTGGATTGTATCACATCATTGATACTATAACCGCTTTTGGCAAACTCCTCGGCGAATTGTTCACTGAAAGAACTGTAATTATTGAGGCCCTGGTAATGAATGATATTATTAAAGTTTACCAACTGGTTGATGGCAATGCTGATGGCATGGCTGCTTTTGGGATCACGCCTGAGCTGCTCTCCAAAGATCAAACCTGTTGGCCCAAGATTGAAAGCAGCCCGTTTATTGACTGTATTTATTTCACGGTAGATGGCCTTGTTGTTATTGAACATCAATGCCGGCGTAAAAATAAATTCATAGGTTTTGTAAAATCCAATGCCCGCCGGGTTTACATAAGTAGCAGTAATGTCGCCACCCAAAGATCCCATTGCACCTCCAATGGCCATATTCCTGGCTGTTCCGTTAACCGGGTTCCAGCCAAACCGGATCGCATCTTCCGGAACCTGGGCAAAAGCGTTTGCCCGTATAAGTATAAAAAGGAAAAGTGTAATTTTTTTCATCAAAATAATTTTAGCTACGCAATGATGCGCACAAAGGGTTATTGAAACGAATGCTTTTGATCAGGGGCTATGGAAATTTATCAGCACAATTTTAACCGCCACGTTTAGGCCTTGAAATTGTACCGCCCGAACTTCCGGAAGATGAACCTGAACTGCTGCCGGAAGATGGGGTATAACTCCTGGTATTATTCGATTCAGATGAATTGCTGTTGACAGGCGTGGTCAGGATCCTTCTTATAAAATTATTGTTCCTGTTGCTGTTGTTATACGGCCTGTATGTTCCGGTCTGGCTGCTGTTCCCATACTTGGTATTTGATACAGCATTGGTATTGTAATGATAGCTTCCGAGGTTGGTCATCCGGGGCACCGTATTCTTCGGATTTGAAACAGGAACATTCATAACAAAAACGGGGTAATGGCAATAATACGGGTTGTAATAGTATCCATAACTGTAGCCATATTTATAAGGATCATACCTGTAATCATAATCATCATCAAAATCACGCCAGCGCCTGTCATAAACAGCCATTCGTACTTCCCTTTCTTCGAAATCTTCTTTTTTTACTTCTTCCTTATTTTCATGCTGTATGTCTTCTTCAGAAACACGGGCCGGGGAATAATAAACATCATCGGGCGTCTGCACACTCTTGTAAGCCGTGCTGCAACTGCTTATTGCGCCTGCAGCCAATGTAAAAAGTAAAATTTTGAGGTTCATGGCGATCGTTTAAAAAGATTATAAAATGAAGTTACTACTTTTGTGCAGTTTTGATTGCATATGTAAAGTTGCAAAAAGCATCAATACCAAGACGGTTGGAATAAGAAAAATGATGTTAAAGATGTCATAAATGGCTGATATCAATTATGGGGTGCCGGATATCGGTTCCAGGCATCTTAAGCAATTTAAAATTCATAATAAAGGGAAAACATCTATCTGGAATCGTGTATCCCGTATCTTGTATCCCGTATCCGGTATCTTGTATACGGTATCCCGTATCCCGTATCAAAAAAAATAAAACTTAATTAGCACTGAATAAAGAATCATGAGCAAAGAACTAACAACAAGAGCAGCAGATTATTCTCAATGGTACAATGACCTTGTACTGAAAGGCGGGTTGGCAGATTATTCGGCCGTTCGTGGCTGTATGGTCATAAAGCCTTATGGCTATGCACTATGGGAAAATATGCAGAAACAATTGGATAAGATGTTTAAGGAAACGGGACACGAAAATGCTTACTTTCCATTGTTTGTTCCTAAAAGCCTGTTTGAAGCAGAAGAAAAAAATGCGGAGGGGTTTGCAAAGGAATGTGCCATTGTAACCCATTACCGCTTAAAGAACGACCCTGATAACAAAGGGAAACTAATGGTTGACCCCGATGCAAAACTGGAAGAAGAACTGATCATCCGCCCAACCAGCGAAGCCATCATCTGGAATACCTACAAAGGATGGATACAATCATACCGCGACCTTCCCTTGCTGATCAATCAATGGGCCAATGTTGTAAGATGGGAAATGCGGACCAGGTTGTTTTTGCGTACGGCAGAATTCCTGTGGCAGGAAGGCCACACTGCTCATGCAACCAGGGAAGAAGCCATTGAAGAAACAGAACGCATGCTGGAAGTGTATGCAACTTTTGCCGAAGAATTCATGGCGGTGCCGGTTATTCGCGGAATTAAAACTGCCAGCGAACGTTTTGCCGGTGCAGAAGACACCTATTGTATTGAAGCATTGATGCAGGATGGCAAAGCATTGCAGGCAGGCACCTCTCATTTCCTTGGACAAAATTTTGCCAAAGCATTTGATGTAAAATTTTCAAACAAGGAAAATGTACTCGATTACGTATGGGCTACCAGTTGGGGTGTTTCAACCCGGCTCATTGGCGCTTTGATCATGGCGCACAGCGATGACCAGGGTTTGATCATGCCGCCAAAAATTGCACCAATACAGGTAGTGATCGTTCCGATCTATAAAGGAGAGGAAAGCAAGGCAGTGATAGATGAAAAAGCAAATGGCATCATCAAAGAACTGAAGGCATTGGGTATTTCTGTAAAATATGATAACAATGACAACGCAAGGCCGGGTTGGAAATTTGCTGAATATGAACTTAAAGGGGTGCCTGTCAGAATAGCCATGGGACTGCGTGATATTGAGAACAATGTTGCCGAAGTGGCCAGGAGAGATACAAAAGAGAAAAAATCTCTATCACTGGATGGGTTACCTGCTGCAATCAAGCATTTACTGGATGAGATACAGGTAAATATTTATAACAGGGCACTTGCATTCAGAAATGAAAATATCAGGGAAGCAAACAACTGGGATGAGTTTGTAAAATTGCTGGATGAAAAAGCAGGGTTTATTTCTGCTCACTGGGACGGATCCGCAGAGACTGAAGAAAAGATAAAAGACCAGACAAAAGCAACCATCCGTTGTATACCGCTTAATAACAAACTGGAAGATGGGAAATGTATCCTGACCGGTGCGCCAAGTAAACAAAGGGTATTGTTTGCGAGGGCTTATTGAGTTGATGTAGTGATGTGATGATGTGCTAATGTGTTGATTTTTTGAATTAAGATAACGTCATAACAATTACCAATGAGTGATTTTTGTTTTAAGAAAAGTTTTACTTATCCCCTTAATGATCATCAAAACAAATAATTGTGGAAGCAAATCAAAATTTATTGGCAGCGGAATTGCAGGTTGATCTTACTGCAGGAGCACATTTAAAGGAAACTGCTATGTGGGCTAAATTACTGGCTGTTGTAGGCATGGTATTGAGTGTACTGATTGCGATATTCGGGCTTTTTGCCGGCACAATGATGGCTACCATGAGCAGGAGTTTTGGCAATGGCTCAGCTATGGGAGCGATGGGCTCGGGCGTATTAACGATCTTTTACCTGATCATAGCCGGGGTTTATTTTTTCCTGTCTTTATTCCTTTTCAGGTTTTCTGTAAAAATGAAACTGGCATTGCTTACAAATGACCAGGAGAATTTCAATGCTTCGCTGCTAAACCTCAAGCTCGTTTACCGGATGATGGGTATCATCATGATCATTTATCTTGCATTACTGGCATTGATACTGATCGTGGGAATTGGCGCTGCGGCGTTTATGAGATAAAAAATTCGAAGTTTGAGGTTTGACGTTCGAACTTCAAACTTCAAACTTCAAACTACTCCTTCGTTGCCAGGTAATTATAATCTTCCAGTAATTTTTCCAGGAAATCGGGCGGGTAGAGGTCAGATTTTATGCCAAGCACTTCTTTAACTTTTGATTCCACGCGGTAGCACATATCTAAATTATTTCTTTTTTTGGCCTGGGTGAGTACGGTTTTTATCGTGTTGATATCGCTGTCGCTTAAACGCATAACTTCCGGAAACAAAACCTTGTAATTTTCTTCACTGATATTCATAAATACGGTATCTGCTATGCTCATAGCCGACCTGGTATCCACAATTACAGTGCCTGCTGCGAGGTCTCCAAGGCGTTGGCTATACTTAC